>NZ_JAVJZI010000259.1:0-49887 GCF_040223135.1 Coleofasciculus sp. G3-WIS-01 | reverse complement strand
AGGAAGATCATCTACTCGTTCTGAGAGGGTTGGTTTCATCCATTGCCTCCTAGTAGTCTGTTTAATCGTGCAATTGCTCACTCAGACTACTGTGTGGCTGCTCATTTGGCTACTGAGTTACCCAAATGAGCGAACGGTGAGTTGTTCCGTTAGTGAGGAGGGCGGGTGCAAGTTGTTCCGTTAGTGAGGAGGGCGGGTGCAAGTTGTTCCGTTAGTGAGGAGGGCGGGTGCAAGTTGTTCCGTTATCGGTGAATATCTGAATTTAGTCCCTAAACCCGCCCCTACAATTGTCCCTAAACCCGCCCCTACAATTGTCCCTAAACCCGCCCCTACAATTGTCCCTAAACCCGCCCCTAGGATTGTGGCTAAACCCGCCCCTAGGATTGTGGCTAAACCCGTCCCGACAATGAATAAGGATATACGATCTAAACTGCGTAGTAGTGCTGGCAAAATGTCTACCTGCAAGCCATGAACCGACGTAAAAAACGCTACTCGCTGAGATTTGTGGTTCGGAATCTTCGTCAATCGCTTTCAGTATTCCGCTATAGCGGACGCGCCTTGAAGTTAGTTTGGACAACCAGTCACAGACTAACCTTGGTGCTAGCAATTTTAACCGTTATCGCGGGATTATTACCCGCCGCGATCGCATACTTGGGTAAGTTGATTGTGGATACCGTGGTATTGGCGTCTGAGTCGGGGTTAGCCGCCCATCGTTGGCTAGGGTTAGGCTATGTCGGATTAGAAGCGATCGCAGTTATGATACTAGCAGGAAGTCAGCGAGGTCAAACCGTTTGCCAGTCGCTATTGCGGGTATTGCTAGGACAACGGGTGAATGTGTTAATTCTAGAAAAAGCCTTAACCCTAGACTTACCCCACTTCGAGGACTCCGAATTTTACGACAAAATGACCCAGGCGCGGCGGGAAGCCTCCAGTCGCCCTCTGGCGCTAGTGACGCGGACATTTGGACTGGTTCGGGATAGTCTGTCACTAATCACCTTTGGCGGACTACTGCTGCAATTCTCAACCTGGGCGGTGGCAATATTAGTCATAGCCGCAATTCCTCCCTTTATCGCCGAAACTCGCTTTGCTGGGGTAGCCTTTCGCTTATTCCGTTGGCGTTCCCCAGAAACCCGCCAGCAGCATTATTTGGAAACATTAATTGCTAGAGAAGATTACGCCAAGGAAATTCAGCTATACCAGCTTGGCGCGACTATGCTACAGCGCTACAACGATACATTCGGGCGCCTTTACCGAGAAGATAGAGATTTGACCATTCGTCGCGGTTTTTGGGGTTATTTGTTAGGATTACTGAGTACGCTGACATTTTATGGAGCCTATGCTTGGATTGTCATAGAAACCATCTTTGGTCGGATTTCCTTGGGCGACATGACCATGTATTTAACCGTATTTCGCCAAGGACAATCTACATTTTCCGCCATACTCACCTCCATTGGCGGTATGTATGAAGATAATCTCTATATTTCCAACCTCTACGAATTTCTAGAACAAGAGGTTCCCCAATACCAGGGGACAGCCACTCAGGGGATAAAACCAGGGGATGGGATTCGGTTTGAGAAGGTGTTTTTTACCTATCCTGGAAGTCAAAATCCTGCACTTAAAGGGATTGACTTGCACCTGAAACCGGGAGAGAAGTTAGCCCTTGTCGGCGAAAATGGGTCAGGAAAGACAACGTTAATTAAATTATTAACTCGTCTCTATACGCCAGATTCGGGGCGCATTCTCTTAGATGGGTTAGATTTAAAGGAATGGAATATTGATACCCTGCGTCGCCGCATTGGGGTGATTTTCCAGAACTTTGTCCGCTATCAATTTACCGTCGGGGAGAATGTTGGCGTTGGGGATGTAGACTATTTGCAAGACAAAACCCGCTGGGAAAATGCGGCGGAGAAAGGCATGGCAAAACCGTTTATTGAATTAATGCCAGAAGGATTTAGCACCCAGTTGGGGCGATGGTTTAAAGGGGGACAGGAACTGTCTGGGGGTCAGTGGCAGAAAATAGCCCTGTCTCGTGCTTTTATGCGAACCGGTGCAGATATTTTAGTCTTAGATGAACCCACAGCCGCCATGGATGCAGAAGCGGAGGTGCGAGTCTTTAACCATTTCCGCACGATTACCCAGGATCAAATGGTAGTATTAATTTCTCATCGCTTCTCTACAGTACGAATGGCGGATAAAATTGTGGTGATGGCGGAGGGAGAAATAATTGAACAGGGAACCCATGAGGAATTAGTGGAACTTGGCGGACGTTATGCGCGGTTATTTGCGCTACAGGCGGCGGGATATCAATAAGTTTGTCATTTGTCCTTTGTCATTCGTCCTTTGTGTGATTTAACAATTTGGGGTCTTCCGTAGTTAGTGTGCTAAATTGTTAGTTTGATTTGCCTGAATATTGGACAGCAATAGATTTAACCATTTTTGCCCGGATTTCAATTCCTTTTAAGACGCTTAAAAGTCACAATCCTTGATTGGTAGGCTTTCTGGCTTATTAAAACTGATATTTTAGCACACTAAGTACGGAAGACCCGGGCACCTCAGCCTATCAAATTATCGCCGAGAGCTTTAAGTGCGATCGCAAAAGTTCCTAGTTCGTAGTCAAGGATGCAAGCCTATTGGCTTGACACAGCTAAAATTGTGGAATAGATTTTACCATTGAATCGGGCGCAAAGCTTTGCGCCCCTACAGTTTCCGGGCGGAATTCTAATTCATCTTGCTTAGGTGTGCTACGCCGCCATCTTACAGCAGATTGCAGGTAAATGAAGTACACCTACATAGTGCTACTACTTGTTCAGAGAGCAAATACTGTACCTCACGAACTTGCAACACGCTGTAATTAATTAGATATCCGCCATAACCCAGCCATCCTGTTGGAGTAAATATGCCATGAAAGTCAAACTAACACCTGAAGGACAAATTCCACTTCCTGCCCACATTCGCCAAAAACTCGGACTTCAAGGAGGAGAGGAAATATTACTTCTCCTAGAAGGAACTGATCTAAAATTGCGAATCATTAAGCCTAAGCGACTTAGTGAATTTTATGGTGTCTTACCTGCAACTGTTCCTTATCCCGGTAAAGAGGCAATTCGCAAGAGTGTCGCGGAAACACTTGTCCAAAAAACTCAGATTGAAAACTCATGACAGACTTATGGGTTGATGCTAATGTTTTACTCCGCTTATTAACCGGAGAGCCACCAGAGTTTGCTCAACGATCACTGAGATTAGCAGAACGGGCTGAACGGGGAGACGTGACACTCAGACTTTCACCGATAGTTGTTGCAGAAATTGTTTGGGTACTCAACTCCTTTTATCGGTATTCCCGCAGCCAAATTGCTGAAGTGCTGTTACCGCTTGTTACAACAGAAGGAATAGTTCTTGATGAAGCTGATCAGGTGATAGCTGCCCTTAATAAAATGGCAACGGCTAATGTAGATTTACTAGATGCTTTTCTAGCAGAAGTTGCCCGCCGAGAAGGTGGAACAATTGTATCATTTGACCGAGACTTCAGACGTTTAGACATACCTTGGATAGAACCGGAGTAGAATTGAAGAATAGGGGTGTTTGACCGGACATGATATTAGGTGACTGGGAAGATGGGCACACGTCGGTGCGCCCATACGGTTTCCGGGTGTAAGCGTTATCCATCTTGCTTTAGCCACGCCGCCATCTTAATTAGAGATCCACCATAACCCAGCCATTCTTGGCACTACTAACTATAGGCGTTTAAGATACCCGCACTCCGGAAACCGTTAATGGTGGGAATTAAAGGTACGCACAAAGGCTGCGATCGCGCCTTTACCCCAAGGTGTCCACTTACCCTGAGTTGATCCCGGCGTTTGTGCCAGATTTTATTGTTGGCGTAACATCACTGGACGCAAGACCCACAGTAGAATAGCGATACTCAGAATAATCGCCGTCGGATTATCCCCATACTGCAATAACGGCGTCGGATCGATAGGTGGAGTCGTTGGGTTAGTTTGGCTGGTGGAAATCGTAGCTTGTTCCTTGGACATGAATATGTCTTTCCTTTGCGTTCAACATCTTTATGATTCCTTAGCTACCCATCTCTAAAAGCTGCACTTTCGGCTCATTCTTGCTGCTACTGTTGAAAGTGAGCCAAAATTGAGCCATCAACCGGACATTCAGTAGATAAGCATGGCGGTTACTCTCAAAGCATCTAAACAGGGACTGGAAATAGTCGATCAGGCAAGAAAAAAGAAAGGTTGGACAGCGACAGCCGCCGTTTGGTATCAGGATGCCAACACGACACAAGCAACCCTGAAGCGGTTTCGGCGGGGATTACCCATTCAGCAAGATGCCTTTATTGAAATTTGTCAGGCTGTCGGGATAGAGAATTGGCAAGAGATTGTTGATGATAGTCCACCGTCGCAGACAGATTCCAGACCCGAATTTTTTGCCTATGACGAAGCCTGGGTAGGTCGAGAACAGTTAGTTACTGAACTGAATCAGAAGCTGCGAGGGAGGTGTCGGCTATTACTGCTGGTTGGTATCACCGGAATTGGTAAAACCGCCTTGGCTGAACGCTTGGCGGTGGAACTACAAGACTGGTTTCAGGGGGATTGGAAGAATAACCTGCGGAGAGCTAATTTTGATTATCAGGACAAAACCACCGATTTTGCCAGTGTCGCCGCCAGATGGTTGGAGGAATGGGGAGAAAGACTCTCAGCAGAAGAGAAACAGCCAGAACTATTACTGTCCAGGTTAGTCAAACACCTGCACAAGAATCAGGTGCTGGTGCTGATTGATTCTCTAGAAAGACTGTTGACGGGAAATGAAGAGGAAGGTTGGGGGGATTTTGCTGATGAGTGGTGGATCAAATTCTTTTTGAGCTTGTTGTCAGCCGAATCTTGCCAAAGTCGGTTAATTGTCACCTCACAAGATTTGCCAGTTCAGTTGGTAGATTCCCGTTACAGTAATTTCTGGCATCGCCAAATTGTGTATGGATTAGATGAATCAGAACAGGTGGCGTTATTCGAGACAACAGAATTAGATGTTAGTGAGGAGTCAGCCGATAAACCCCTACTGGTGCGAATTGGCAAAGCCTACAAAGGTAATCCTCTAGTTTTTCGGGTAATTATCCAGGAAATTAACAGTGAGCCTTTCTTTGGAAATGTGCAGGCATACTGGGAGGATTGCGGCGACAAGATAGAAGAAGTGGAAAAGGCTTTAGCAGAGGCTGAGGCAGGAAAAAACTTAGGTGAACAGGATAATTGGAAATTACATACACTGACAAAGGAACTGCGAATACAAGTAAATAAACGGCTTGAAGCCGCTTTTGACCGATTAAAAAGAGATGTCTTTGATGCTTATATATTAGTTTGCGCTGCTTCAGTTTATCGCTCTCCAGAAAAAGAGGCATATTGGTTGAAGCATTTGGTGCAGTGGCTGAAGCGTTTGGAAAATCAAGAGTGTAGTGAAGAACGACAGGAGAAGGCTTTAGAAGAGTTGAGTAATCGTTTTCTCGTGGAGGAATCGATCAACCACAATAATCGGCGCGTTTTAGGGCAACATAATCTAATTCGCAGTGTGGCGATCGCTCATCGAAGAAGGTTATTAGAAAGCTTTAAAAATGGGGTGTAGTTAAGATGGGAAATAACTTTAAAGAACCTGGTCAATTGCTTTGGGCTGAGTGGGGTATTAATCTAGATGAAGTTCCGTTTGAACAGCTTGATCATTATATAGCCGTAGAAAACTATCTTATGGATGATGACGATCCACCATCTAATGCTACTGATTTAGAAAATGTAGAACGTTATACAAAATCATTACATCACTTATGTGAGAGCAAAGACTGGAATCGAGTACAGTCTATTCTTACCGTACCGATTAGTATCAACACAACAGCAGTTAGCTTTGCATTGCCCTTGTGTGACTATCTGATATTCAAGGGGCTTTCGCCTAAGCTATTGGAACTTACTAACGAAATTATCAATTCATTCCAGGATACTGGAATCGATCTTAGATCTATCAGAATCTTGAAAGCTAAAGCCTTGGGAAAAACGGGCAACTTACCTGAAGCTAGTCGCATTTATGAAGAGTTATGTTTAAACTCATCTCAGAACTCAGAAATCTATATAGAAGCTAAGGCAAATTTAGCTATATCTCAAGTTCAGAGAGAACTTTACCAAGAAGGCATCCCAAATCTTAAGTGTTCCTTAAGATTGATTGAAAGTTTTTTAGAGTCTGGTACTAACTTAGAATCAAATACAAATTTTTTGGCTTTAAAAATAGATATATTGTCAAATCTGGCTTATTTTCAAATGAATTTGGGCAAGTTTGAAGAGGCAAGGATACAAGATTCGCAAATTTTACAAATTTTAGAAGAACATAGAATGTTTCATAAAATCATTAATCCTTTAGTTCATCAAGGGATCATGGAAAGGAGAGAATTTCGGATTAATGAGTCAATCGCAACCTTGGAAAAAGCCAGAGCTAAAGCCATAGAGATTCAGGATGAACCAGCATTAGTTTGGATTGATCATCACTTATCCTGGGCTTTCCGGATGAATAAAAACTATAAACAGGCAGAAGCTTTTTGCAAAACATCTCTGGATGGATATAACAACTTGGAAGATCAAAGAGGAATAACGGATTCCTATGAGCTACTAGGATTTATTTTTCTAGATAAAGGAGAAAATCATCAGGCGGTTAAAAACTTCAATAGAGCATTTGACTGGAGAAAGAAGAATGAGAACTTGCAAGGTGCAGCAAGCTGTATAATGGGTCTAGCTATTTCTTATTGGCGACAACGCCAGTTTTTCAAGTTCATCAAAACACTACTTGAAGGCTTGAATCTATATCGTAAAGCAGGAGTATTGAATTGGTCTAGAATTTACAGATTATTTAAGTTTACTCGTTGGTTCCGTCATCTGTTGCTTACAGATAAGAAAAAACCAATATAATTTTTAGCTTTGTTTATCAGGATAAAATTAACATCATGAAAGTGGGTATTGTCTGCGGTTATGGTAGTCATGTAGACAATCAATTAAAGCGGTACGTGAATTCTGTCATGGAATACGCCTTAAAAAATGAAATAAACAATTTAATTTTCAGTGGTGGCTATACCTTTAAAGACTCAACCACCTCTGAAGCTATGTTAATGTCTTCCTTAATCGATCAGCCAACCCCGACTATAAATATAGTATTAGAAGAAAGAGCGCTGACAACTCTGCATAATTTACTTTATGCCCAAAAAATCATTGACTCTCTTAAGTTCAATCAACATGAACTGTATATTTTTTGCGATCAAGTCAGATTTTTTAAGGTTTATATTTTGTCAAAGCTTATTTTTAACGAAAGCAAAATAAACCTAATTAAGTTTAGAAGGCAAGAAGCATTAGTTGCATACATTATGCAAATACCATCTATTTTTTATCAAGCTTTAGGGGCTGTTTCACCGGGATGGGAAAAGAAACTATTAATAGCCAAACAAAAATGGATTAATAAATATAGATAGGTAGGTAAATTTCAGGAACCCCTTTTTTGCCTTGGCGACTAGAAGTCGCAGCTACACAAACAAAGTCCGCCTGCGCGGACTAGCTTATAAAGGGGGGGGCTAACCCGGATTTGGTATAAATTGTGTAGGGGCGGGTTTCACAACTATCTTTTCGGTTGTAACCCGATGTAACTAAACCCGCCCCGATTCAGCTTTTTAGACTTTGAGTAAATATGCCATGAAAGTCAAACTAACACCTGGAAGGGGGCTGGGGGGTTAGGTTTCCCAATTGCCAAAGATATCATTTAACCGCCTAGCGCACCTCATTCAAGCTATAATTTATAGAAATCAATTATAAAAAAGCACGTCGCGTTGCTAAACAAATTGGATTAAAAGTAATTGGCACAGTGGGGATGCTTTTATACCAAATTTTGGTTAGCTACCCCCGTTAGAACGCAGTCCGCGCAGGCGGACTTTGTTTGTGTAGCAGCGATTTTAATCGCCTCCTCAAAAGGCTAGGTGGCTGGGAAGATGAACCCGAAATCGTTGATGAGATGATCGCAGAAATCATCAGCGATCGCGCCGCACACCCATTGAATCAAAAATGTTGACACACTTATAGTATGGGTAGACAAGACAATAGGAGAAGACAATATGAAAAAATATGTTTGCACCCTTTGCAACTACGAATATGATCCCGAAAAAGGTGATCCCGATGGCGGTATCGAACCGGGAACCGCCTTTGAGGATATCCCTGATGAGTGGGTATGTCCCGTCTGTGGGGCGGCTAAATCGGATTTTGAACCCTTAGAATAATCATAACCCTGAGTAATGCAAGCACTTTGTCTCTTAAAATTGTTGTTATCGGTGGTGGTGCGGCTGGTTTTTTCGGCGCGATCGCATCTGCATCCACCTATCCTCACACCCAAGTCATTCTGCTGGAAGCCTCGAAAACGCCTTTAACTAAGGTGCGGATTTCTGGCGGTGGGCGCTGTAATGTCACTCATGCTTGTTTTGACCCCGCCCTTTTGGTACAAGCCTATCCGAGAGGGAGTAAAGCCTTGCGCGGGGCTTTTACTCGGTTTCAACCCAAAGATACGATCGCGTGGTTTGAAGCCCAGGGGGTACACCTGAAAACAGAAGCGGATGGGCGGATGTTCCCGGTTACGGATACATCCCAAACCATTGTGGATTGTCTATTCCATGCTGCGACAAGCGCAGGTGTTCAAATTCGCACCGCCACTCCAGTTAAATCCATTCGCTTTACCTCTGGGTTTCAAATCCAGTTAAAGACAGGGGAGATAATCGAGTGCGATCGCGTGCTTTTAGCAACCGGGAGTAACCCCCTTGGTTATCGCTGGGCTCAGGATTTGGGTCATACTATTCAACCCCCTGTCCCTTCTTTATTTACGTTTACAATATCAGACCCACGCTTACAGGATTTAGCCGGAATTAGTGTCAATGATGTTCGTTTAACACTACCAGAAGCCGGGAAAAATGTCAAGGAACAAACGGGAGCCTTACTGATTACCCATTGGGGATTAAGTGGTCCATCCGTCCTGAAACTTTCGGCTTGGGCGGCTAGGTTTCTCCATGATTGTCACTACAAAACTCCTTTAATCATTAATTGGCTTCCTCAATACAACCAAGACTATCTCCGCCAGGTTTTACTAGCCGTTAAATCTCAACTTCCTCAACGTTATATTGGGACGAGTTGTCCGATTCCGATTCCGAAACGGCTATGGCAGAGTTTAATTAGTTATGTTGGTATTGACCAAAACAAACTCTGGGCAGAAGTCTCTAAAAAATCACTGAATCAACTTATACAAGAAGTAAATCAAGGACGTTACGTGATTCAAGGAAAGGGTGTTTTTAAGGATGAATTTGTTACCTGCGGGGGAATATTTTTAAAAGAGGTGAATTTTAAAACTATGGAAAGTCGCTGCTGTCCAGGGTTTTACTTTGCTGGCGAAATTCTGGATATTGATGGGATTACGGGCGGATTTAACTTTCAGAATGCTTGGACAACGGCTTGGTTGGCGGGTCAAGCAATGGGGAAGATTTAGGGGCGGGTTTAGGGACTAAAGTTCGTTGGTTATTGATAACTGAACAACAAACCCGCCCGGTTCTATCTAGGGGTAAAATGATTCATTATGTCGATCAAATCTGTTAATGTATTTTTTCAACGCAGAGGAGCGCAGAGGGTTACGCAGAGGGACGCAGAGGGGGTAAAGGATTTGAGGGACAATTTTATCGGGTTTATAAGAAAATAAAATAATAGTAATTTCCGATTTTTTTGGGGAAAATGCTATAATATATAATCTATGTCTTCAAACTTGTGAGGATAGAAGTATGTATAAAATCCTAATAGTTTCTGCCTTAACTTTGGTGACATTTGCCGGAAATGCTGTCAATGGCATAGCCCAGACATCGCCGCGATCGCCTGCATCTTCTCCAGACGTAGATCCCGGATATTATATTGACCTGAATCGGGCGAAAAATCTAGCCCGACAAGCGGCTGAACGTATTAATGGTGGATTGGGGCGATATCGGGCTGAAGCGGCGATGCATGGTCCGGTACAAGATGCACCTTATATAGAAAATAACAATGGTACAGTAACGTTTACCTTTAAAGGACGCCCTCCCGGTGCGACAAGCTACACTGTGGAAACTAGCGTAACTGTTAATCAAAACAATGGAACGGTAACTGTTAACTATAATAGACCGATTGGAAATTAATTTAACCCGTTCCCAGAACTATCCATGGCTTAAGAATGAACCATGAACGATTAACCATGAATCCTGACTAAAATGAAATTTAGTGAACTGGTACAAAAACTTAATATAGACACCGATCGCACGAGTCTATCGGTTAATCCTAATTGTAATCCAGAGATTCAGGGGATTGCCCCTATTGATCAAGTTACTAAGGGTGCGATCAGCTATATTGAGGGAGCGAAGTTTGCCGCAAGGGTGAAAACCATCGAGGCGAGTGCTTTAATTTTACCCTCAGATGAAGAGTTACAACGACAAGCCACAGAACTCGGTATCGCTTGGATGGGGGTATCTGAACCTAGACTATTATTTGCCCGTGCGATCGCGCTTTTCTATCAACCCTGGAAACCTACACCGGAAATTCACCCTAGCGCTGTGATTCACCCAGAGGCGCAGGTAGGGGATGGGGTTTATATTGGGGCGCATGTGGTGATTCAGGCGGGGGTGAATATTGGTGATCGGGTTTGTATTCATCCGAATGTGGTGATTTATCCCGATGTGCAAATCGGCGATCGCACTATCTTACATGCTAACTGTACTATTCATGAACGTAGCCAAATTGGGGCGGATTGTGTCATACATAGCGGTGCGGTAATTGGTGCGGAAGGGTTTGGTTTTGTCCCCACGAAAGACGGGTGGTTCAAAATGGAACAATCAGGATATACCGTTTTAGAAGATGGAGTGGAAGTGGGATGTAATACGACAATTGACCGTCCGGCGGTGGGAGAAACTCGGATTGGTCATCATACTAAAATTGATAACTTAGTCCAGATTGGTCATGGGTGTCAAGTCGGGGGTGCTTGTGCGATCGCGGCGCAAGTCGGTTTAGCTGGGGGTGTGAATGTGGGGAATCGGGTGATCCTCGCCGGTCAAGTTGGGATTGCTAATCAAGCCAAAATCGGTGACGGCGCGATCGTAACCGCGCAAACGGGCGTTCATAATAATGTAGCAGCCGGGGCGATTGTCTCTGGTACTCCCGCTGTTCCCCATAAATTATTTTTGAAAGTATCCGCGATTTATCATCGGTTACCGGAAATGTATCATACGTTTAAACAATTACAGAAACATAAGGCAAAGTAGGAAGGTATGAAGACCTAGTTTCACTGTCCTGACTGAATTACAGGTAATTTAACGCTGGGGCTGGTTGGGTTGAGCCGTTATCCATTACCAACACACAGACTCTCTAAACCCACACCCACCCTAAGAATACCTGATTTTATGCTGACGACTGCACAACTTTGGGTGATAAGGGGAAAGATTCCCCAAAGGAAAACTTAAGCCCAGAGGAGAGCGATTTTTGTTTCACGGGTAACTCAATTATAAACTCTGTCCCTTGACCCGGTTGGGATATACAGGTCAATTGACCGCCATGTTTATCCACTACAATTGAATGGGAAATCGATAACCCTAAACCCGTCCCTGTGCCAATGGGTTTGGTGGTAAAGAAGGGATTAAATATTTGATTTTGAATCGCTTCTGGGATACCCGGACCATTATCCTGAATCCGGATAATCACCCGTTCAATCGATTGAGGTTGCTGGGATTTGTTTTCTGGTGACTCCTCTAATGGTACAACAGGAAACTGAGAACTCATTTGGGTCGAAATCGTAATTCTTCCGGGTTCAGTTTGGGAGTGTAACGCATCAATAGCATTTCCCAGAATATTCAAAAACACCTGATTAAGCTGACTGGCGTAGCATTCCACTAATGGTAAGTGAGCATATTGTTTATGAACTTGAATTTCTGGACGATTAAGTGTTGATTTGAGTCGATGCTGTAAAATGAGTAACGTGCTTTCAATGCCGTCATGGATATCCACCGACTTAATCTCCGCCTCATCCAAACGGGAGAAATTCCGCAGGGATAGCACAATTTGGCGGATGCGATTGGCACCCTCTTGCATGGAGTTCAAGAGTTTGGGAAAATCTGCCCTCACAAAGTCTAAATCAATCGCCTCAATCTCTGCTTGAATCTCGGCAACCGGTTCGGGATAATTCTTAGCATAGAGTTGTAATAAATGCAACAACTCAGTTCCATATTGACGAGTATAGGTAATATTCCCAGCAATAAAACTAATCGGGTTATTGATTTCATGGGAAATTCCCGCAACCATTTGACCCAAACTGACCATTTTTTCCTGTTGAATGAGTTGGGTTTGAGTCTGCTTGAGTTGATGTAAGGTTTGCTGGAGATCGTGGTTTTTGACTCGTAACTGATGTTCAGATTTCCGCAAGGCTTCCTCAGCTTGTTTGCGATCGCTAATATCCCGGATAATCGTGGAAAACACCTCCACCTCTCCAGTTGCACCTTGGTGCGCCATCACTACCTGAGATACGGGAATTTCCCAACCCTGTTGATGCAGGAGTGAGGTTTCACCCTGCCATACTTTGTCTTGGATCGCTTTGGGTAATCCTTCCTCTAACAAATGCTGCTTCACCGACTGGGGATGAAAATCCCAAATCTGCAAATGGCTGATCTGCTGTTCTGGATCAAGTCCCACCATTTGCCGCCCTGCTTTATTAATATAGAGGAAAGTCCCATCAGGTTCACAAATACTGACAAAATCGGTGGTACTTTCTAGGATCGCGGTCAATCGCGCCGTTTTTTGTTCTGCTTGCTTGCGCTGGGTGATGTTGGTACTGGTACTCACCACCCGATAAATATGTCCAAGTCGATCGCGCAGGGGGGTTAGTGTGGTAATCCACCAACTTTCTTGTCCCTGTACGCCAAAACATTCTTCATAAGAGATTGATGTTCCCGTCTGAACACAGGTGTTGTAGCGTTCGCTTATCGTTACTGCCAGGTCTGGTGGTAAGATAGCATCCAAGGGTTGATCGCGTAGTTGTTCGCCTGGGATACCGATTAAGTGTTCGTAAGCCGGATTCACATCCACATAACGGAATTGCCAAGAGGGATTGGGTTGACTCTGGCGTTGATGAACATCGACGACACTGATTGAGTTTTCTACACCATTGAGGATACTGCGTAAAAATTGTTCTCTTTCTTGTAAGGCTTCCTCGGCTTGTTTGCGATCGCTAATGTCGGTAATCATTCTCAGCACCCCGACAAAGCTACCCTGATCATTAAATAGTGGCGTCGCGGAAATAATCGCCCACAGATCTGATCCATCTTGGCGGCGAAACTTGAAATCGTAGCGTTCCTGGATTCCTTGACGGCGACGTTCTAAGTAGGTTTGGATCAGCGCCTCGGATTCGGTGTCAATAAAATCAAACAGCGATCGCCCCAGCATTTGTTCAATGGGATAACCCAGCATTTGCGCCATGCGACTATTAGCAAAGGTGATTTGGTTATTCGCATCAAACACCCAAACCCCCTCGGATGCGGTTTCCACGATACAGCGATAATGACGTTCCGATTCTTGCAGTGCGGCTTCGGCTTGCTTGCGTTCAGTGATATCTTCAACAATCCCCAATATATACTGTGGCGTACCTTTTTCGTCCAGCAAGGGGACTTTTTTGGTATTGACGATGCGTTCTCCCCGATGGGGCGTGTTTAGGGAAGCTTCGGGAATATCAACTAATTTACCATCGGTGAGAATTTGTCGGTCTTTCGCCCGTAAGAGTCGGGCTTGTTCGTAAGGTAAAAAATCATAGTCATTCTTACCCAAGACTTGGGCTTTCGAGTAACCCAACAGTTCTTCGCTGGTTTTGTTCCAGTACATCACCTGCAAATCTTTGGCATCTTTGATAAAGACACCGACAGGGAGATTCTCCACCACGGAGTTGAGGAAGGCTTGTGTCTCCCGCAATTGGATTTCAGTTTGTTTGCGCTCAGTAATATCCAGGATCACACCATCGAGCCATTGGACAACACCGTTCTCATCCAGAATCCCTTGACCCTGATCATACACCCAAGTGATTTTGCCATCAGCACGGACAATCCGGTACTCAATCGTATAGGGGTGTTGGCTGTCAATACTTTGCCACACACTCTCCTCAACTCGGCGGCGATCTTGAGGATGGATAATACTGTGAAAAGAGCGTACTCGATTGTGAATAAACTCAGACGCTTCATAGCCAGAAATAGGCTGAATCGCTGAACTTAGAAACGTCATCGTTCCAACCGAGTCCCAGGTACAACGGTAAACAGCGCCCGGAATATTGGCAACTAACGTCTGAAATCGGGCTTCGCTCTGTTGCAGCGATTCGGGTGTCTGTTGGTCTTTGGTGGAGTTTGGGGTGGATTCAAGGGAATTGGGTAGAATAGCCATGATTTTCTCCACACTCAGATGCGTGGCTCAACTATTGCGGGGGTTTTGAGGGAGTGGACGGTTGAATGCTTAAAATTTTATTAAATTTTATCGTCTTGACCATAAATAAGACTAATAAATTTCCCAGTATGAGATTATCCCTGGTCATGTAACTAATTGTAAAGCCCTTGGCTCAAATTACTTGCCTGTAACCCAGCGCACCCCTGACTTTTCACGGTATCTGGTGCAATGTGAGTGTGAATTGTGTAGGGGCTCACTTTCACGGCTATCTTTTCGGTTGCACCCAGATGTAACTCGCGCCCGCCCAGACGCGCCATGGCGCGTCTCTACAATAGTTTTTAGACTTCCCGTGAAAAGTAAGACCGCACCCAAGCCTGTCAGTAGTAGGAGCGGTCAATTCTGAGATGCTGATCCGAGGAGCAGTTGACCGTTGGCAACGAACTAGCTCTCTATGATAAGGCAAGTGATGGGATCGAAACAGATGTGCTGATTTTTCTCTGAATAAAACTATTCCGTGGAAGGTAGAGAGTTAAATGGCACCTCTGGGAGCATTGGTAGCTTGGATTACATTTTTCAGTTTTTCCCTAGGGGCAGGTTTTACTATTATCCTTATTTTTCTCGCCCTGATATTACTAAACCTATCCCAAGAAATAGCCTAAATTATGCTAGAATTTTGTTAAACTTGATACCAAAAACGATTGAGTGTAAATTAGATTGAATAAAATATAGTATCAAGTTATATTTTTCAGTTAATTACGCTACAAAATAACAATTTTTGCAAAACAATACTCCTTTAGATAGAGAAAGACAACTTGCCACACTCGGACTGTTTGATTGATGGATAAGCCAAATATTTAACGAAACCAATAGCGCTATACAAACTCCGAAATCCTCTGTGCTTAGATAGTTAAGGAGTGGCAAGCTGCCCAGGTAATGGGATCGCTATTTTGTCACTGTTTAGTAACCTCTGAGTAAGCTTTGCATAACACTGATGCAAATCACAAATAGCTTCAGTTGGCGTTCCGTCGCCAAAACCAATCAGTCGAGATAGAAAGGGTTAAATCCTCCTATTAGACATCAAAATTGGGCATTTTTTAGCAAAAACAACCATTTTGACCCAGGATTGACATAAATCTGGATCAATTACAGCAAGCCAAGTTTGACCTTGATGTAGTTAGACAGCGTTCGCTTATCTTTGTCTGCTTCCTGTTTAAGCTGCTGCTTTTGCTCGATAGTCACTTTGATCGTAATCGTGGTTCGTTTCATTTACGTCTAGCCATCTCACCTTCTCTACAGTAATACTTTAGTATAAAAAAGCAGTAAAAAGTGTTACCTAATAAAACAAATATTAAGAAAATAATAATTGCTCAGGTTGAACAAATATCCTGAAGGTAACATGTAACGATTTGATCATAAAGATTGTTGAGAAGCATAAACAAAATGCCATGAATCGAACAGTGATTTGAGGCAACAGTCTATAGCTGGTCATCGGTGGCAGTCGTCTATTTTAGACTTTGCCGTCACTCAATCCCTATCAAATTAATAAGCCATCTAAATGTTCCCCTAGAACCCAGCATTTTACCTATTAAAGATTAAATTTTGCAGTAGTCTGATAATGTTATGGCTTATAAACTTTCACAAAGTTGTACTGGGTGTGATACCTGTCGCTCCCTATGTCCAACGGGTGCAATCAAAATCAAGGATAACCAGACGTGGATTGATCCAAATCTGTGTAACAACTGTGAAGGGTATTATCCCGAACCTCAATGCGTGATTCACTGTCCCATCAGTTCTCCAGTTCCCTCTCAAGGAAAAAAGGGACGATACAAGCTCAATGAAAGACCTCCCACCAGTCCCGACTTATTTGCCAATGACAAAACCAATCCATTTGCCTCTTCCATCGTCATCTGGGAAGCGTGCAACCTATTAGCACAGGGACTCTCCCTTCCTTGGCACACTGATGCTTCCGGAAAACTCTGTTATCAGCGACAGGTTAGTCAAGGTAAATGTAAAGTAGACTTCTGCCTAACCGATACATTCGATACAGATTCGACTGAGGCTTTATCCGCTGACGAAGCACAGGCGACGCTTGAGGCGATGGATATCAAAGCCACCTGTCTCCATCTCATTTATGCTGCATACGCGACAGCATTAGAAAAACCTTGGCAAGAAGAGTTTACCCTCAACGATGTGCAAATTGAGCAATACTTGGGACTCCAGAAACGCACAGATTTGAGTAAAGCGGCTAAGTTAAGCCTGATTAAACATCTTGCCCAGCAGCCCTGCAAAATTACCATCGGTGCTCATTGGTCAAAGCAAGGCAAAGTTCCAGAATTTAGCATTCCCCAAAGCCGTTTGTGGCATCTTCAGCCAATTGAACATCATTTTCAGGAAGACGAACAAGGATATAAACATTTAGTTGGCTTAACCTTTCGGGTTAGGGCTGGGATATGGGCAAAGTATTTCTTAAATCGGCAAGGCTGTCAAAACCGAACCGCTTTCTATCAGTATGGCAATCTGCCTCAATCTTTACTCAGCGCCGTGATGAGTAATTGGCAACATCATGAAGGGGCGACGCGGATGATGTTATGGCTGCTGTTTAAAACTAGAATCGGTAAACGACAGCGGATTACCGTACCCACATTAATGCGAGTAGCTTATGGTGAGGAGAAACTCCTGCGGGCGTCTTCCCAACGAGATGAACGGAAACGTCTGGTGCGGACATTTGAAACTGATTTAGAGGTTCTCAGTCATTATGGACTTAAACCTGTGTTTGATCCGGTGACGTATTTACCAGAGATTCAACCTATGTGGGCGAAATTAGGGGATCTCCCCGACGATGCTGATGCGGCGCTAGAGTTTTGGATTCAAGATGGAAATAGTAAGAGGCGGTTAACCGATGCAGCGCCCCGTGGCAAGTGGAATCTGTTAATGAAAGCCCGGATTTTATGGTTTGAACTGAAGGCAGAATGGGAACATGCGCTGACTACCGTTGAGCCGAACAAGGTACGATTGACAAAACGCAAAACTAAATCCCATTCATCGCCTGTACTTTCGGGCGCAGATGTTATCGCGGCGAGAAAACATCACCAACTCAGTCAACGAGACTTGGCGCAATTGACGGGTAAAAGCCAAAGCTGGATTCGGGATATTGAAAAGGGACGTTTTCAGATTAAATTAGAAGATCAACGGCTGTTGCAGAAAGTGCTGGGTTTGGCTGAGTTGAGTTCTGGATAATAGTTCAGGGATAGAATAGATGTAGAGACGTTCCATGCAACGTCTCTATAATGATGGGTTCTTATTTATAGTGGTAGGTGGGCAATGCCCACCCTACATATAAGCTTAATTATTAAGTAGGAATTGAATCCACGCGATCGCATCCGATTGTTTCCCGATTTCTTGTATCATTATCCTATACCTTTCATTGTATTAGATTTGGTTTGTAGTCAGGGCTTTAGCCCTCTCCAGCTATGCGTTAAAGCACGCTTTGTGCTTACTACAAACAAAGCCCTATTTTAGTTGAGTCACGCCGCCATCGTGCGTTAGCTGAGCGTAACGCACCATTGCTATGACTGACCAGCTAGCGAAATCAAAGGTCAAGTCAGGGCGGGTTTAGTCACATTTGGGTGCAACTGAAAAGATAATAGTTAAATCCCCCCTACATACGCGCCAGGTTCTTTTACTGAGAACGCCGATCAATCAGCACTTCACCCCCATCGCGGTTTAACTTCAATTGAATCACTCCCTGAAAGTCAGACTTAATTACCCAGTAACTGACAGTTCCCAGAACAACAGGCGTCAGCAGAATATGCAAGGCAACAATGATTTTAGCCGCACTCAAGTTTGTTTGTTTAGTCATCTGAATTAACCTTTTAACTCAACTGCTTCTTACTATCGCCGTTGCAATTAAGAGATTACGCTGAAACTTAGGCTAACATGGCTAACATAGCCTAACATTCGTCTCATGCAACCGCTACCCCAGGACTTTTTGACCAAAATCGCTCGCCTCCATGAGCTTTCCCCCGAACAGGAAGAAGCATTTGTGGCACGTTTCAGTCGTCAGGGGGATGTAGACGCGATCGCGGAATCTCTTCATATCTCTCCAGGTGCCTTTCGCACTCGCATGAGTGGTGTCTATAAAAGGTTCAGCATTGGTGGTAAGAGTCCAAATAAGGTTCCGAAACTGAATCATTTTCTCATCCAGAAGTATCAAGCCTCTCATCCAACTTCAACTACTCAGACTCCTACTCATGAGTTAGAGATTGATACCCTGGTGCAAGAAATACGCCAGAAAATCAAACCCAGCATTCAAAAGGATTGCGGCACAATGAAGGTGCTGGACATGACTCAACCTATTGGGTTGAAGGATATTTATACCAAAGTCAATATTCTAGAAAAAGTCATTGGGCGTAGGCGGTTATCGACTAATGAATTGATGCAAAGTTGTAACCTAGACTCAGAAAGCTTTGACCGTCTGGGATTCGGTAAGGTAAAAGAGGAAAAAATACCGGGGCTAGAAGCTGTCAAAAAACATGACAAGTTGATGGTATTAGGCAAACCGGGTGCGGGTAAAACGACGTTTCTCAAATATTTAGCGATTCAATGTGCTAACTCTAAGGTTTTGACGGATAAGGTTCCTATTTTTATTACGCTGAAGCAATTTGCCGAAACGCAAAATCAGCCAAGTCTGACCGCCTATATTAATCAAATTTTCGATAACTGTAACGTTACAGATAACCAAGTCGCTGCAATTCTTCAACACGGAAGAGGGTTAATTCTGCTAGATGGCTTAGATGAGGTTAAGGAAGAAGATGCTGATCGCGTCTTAACTCAGATTCAATCCTTTACTGATACCGAAAAGTATGATGCTAACACCTTTGTCATCACTTGTCGGATTGCCGCACGGGAGTATACCTTTGAAAAGTTCACAGATGTTGAAGTCGATGATTTTGACGATAAGCAGATTCGCACATTTGCTACCAAATGGTTTCAGGCTAAACAATCAGATTTAGCTGGCTATTTTATCGAACAATTAGAAAACAACGAACCCATCAAAGAACTGGCAAGTAATCCACTGCTGTTGACGTTACTGTGTATAGAATTTGAAGATTCTGGGAAATTTCCAGCAGACCGGATTGAATTATATCGTCGAGCTATCCGCACCCTCTTGAAAAAATGGGATGATAGCTATCGGATTGTGCGGGAGCAGGTTTACAAGAAATTGTCAGTACAGCGTAAAGAGGATTTATTGATTAAAGTCGCTTTTGCTACCTTTGAGCGGGGAGAGTATTTCTTTAAGCAAAGAGATATTGAGCAGTATATCGCTGATTACATTCGCAATTTACCCGATGCTAAAACAGATCCGGACGCTTTGTTATTAGATAGTGAGGCAGTTCTAAAATCCATTGAAGCCCAACATGGATTATTAGTCGAACGAGCCAGGGGTATTTATTCGTTTTCTCATCTGACGTTTCACGAGTATTTTACGGCAAAATGGTTTGTGTACCATGCTGATTGGCAAGGTTTAGTCGAGCATCTGACAGAGGTACGCTGGCGGGAAGTATTTATTATAGCCGTTGAGATGTCGCTAAATGCTAATGATTTGTTGATTTTAATGAAACAGCAAATTGATGCAATTATATTGGATGATGAACAGTTGTACCAGTATCTTCTAAGATGCGCCCCTAATAAAACCTTAAAAGGTGACGTTCAATACAATTCTTTAGTGGTTAGAGAATATTACGAGACTTGGACGTGGCTATTAAGTTTTAATAAAAATAAATGCTTCAACACTCCGCAGATAAATGTGCTGCGACGGTACTACCAAGCGAATAAACTACTAATGGATTGTTTGAATAGTAGTTGTGCAGTATCTCCAGAAGTGCGCCAAGAGATTGAAAAAAACTTACTATTACCCATCCCTGAAATTGAGAAGCGAAAATCCCACGCCAACTGAACTCAACCCCATCACCCATTCCCTAATCCAAACTCAATCCTATTCGCAGAACTCTCTAATTTCATTTGAATAGCACTGATTTAAAGTACGCCCCGACACCCGCCCGGAGTTCAAACTCCGGGCTAAAAGCTCAAGTCCACTAAAGTGGACTAAAACTCTTAATCAGAATGGTACTAACTTAAATCTAATAGATAGTGTCTATCCTATGACATAGCAAGAGTTCCGGCGATTCCAAAAGGCTTAAGTCAGTGCCATTATTCTTAGTCCAGTCAGCTTTAGCTGACTTTCGCTTTTAGCCTTGGGTTTAAACCCAAGGCGGTTGATGAGACTTACCCCCAAACCCCTCTGCGAACCTCTGCGCTTTCCCTCTGCGCCCCTCTGCGTTTCCCTCCCAAATACCCGCAAGTAACCCCAATCAATCAACCAATCGCACATCCACCTGCTTCCCAGTTGTAAATCCGTACTCATAACCACTATGATTTAGCCGTAAGCGAAAACACCAACGATACGTTAAATCAGATACAGCACCGAGAGAAATTCTATGGTAAGGGTTCACTGCCAACAATAAAGAGGACGAGAAGACAGTACCCTTTATCTATGCAACAGGCAGACAGAACAGAACAACCCCACTTGAAAAATTCTAACCTTAACTGCCAAAATGCCAGCAAACGCTTAGAGAGGAGACAACTAGAATGCTAGAAGCCTATCGCCAACACGTTGCCGAACGCGCCGAACTCGGCATTCCCCCCCTACCCCTAGACGCCAAGCAGACGACTGAACTGTGCGAACTGCTGAAAAACCCGCCACCGGGGGAAAAAGAAACCCTAATGCACCTAATTCGCGATCGCGTTCCTCCGGGTGTTGACGAAGCCGCCTATATCAAAGCAGGCTTCCTCACCGCCATTGCCAAAGGCGAAATCACCAGCCCCCTAATCAGTCACCAAGGCGCCGTAGACCTTTTGGGGACAATGGTAGGCGGTTACAACGTCCAATCCTTAGTTGATTTACTCAAATCCCCTGACAACCCCTTAGCATCAGAAGCCGCCGTTGAACTAAGTAAAATTACCTTGGTGTATGATACCTTCAACGATGTCCTCGCCCTATCGGATGTCAATCCCTACGCCAAACAGGTCATTGATGCTTGGGCAGAAGCCGATTGGTTTATCCGCCGTGCCAAACTCCCCAAAGCCATCACTGTCACCGTATTCAAAGTACCGGGAGAAACCAACACCGACGATCTTTCTCCCGCCACCCACGCCACCACCCGCCCGGATATCCCCCTACACGCCTTAGCGATGCTAGAATCCCGGATGCCGGATGGGTTAGAAACCATTGCCAAGCTCAAAGAAAAAGGCTATCCTGTGGCTTACGTTGGGGATGTTGTGGGTACAGGTTCCTCCCGTAAATCCGCGATTAACTCCGTACTTTGGCATATTGGGGAAGATATTCCCTACGTTCCCAATAAACGCGCAGGCGGGTATATTTTAGGAAGTGCGATCGCGCCCATCTTCTTCAACACTGCCGAAGACTCCGGTGCATTACCCATCGAGTGCGATGTCACCCAGATGGAAACCGGAATGGTAATTACTATCCACCCCTACAAAGGCGAAATCACCAACGAAGCCGGAGAGGTCATTTCCACCTTTAAACTCAAACCCGAAACCATCCTCGATGAAGTCCGCGCCGGTGGACGTATTCCCCTGTTAATCGGGCGGAGTCTCACCGATAAAACCCGTGAAGCTTTGGGATTAGCCCCCAGCACCCTCTTCACTCGTCCCACAATGCCAGAGGATAGCGATAAAGGCTTTACCTTGGCACAGAAAATGGTGGGCAAAGCCTGCGGATTACCCGGAGTGCGTCCCGGAACCTCCTGCGAACCCTTAATGACTACCGTTGGTTCCCAAGATACCACCGGTCCAATGACACGGGACGAACTCAAAGAACTCGCCTGTCTGGGATTCAGCGCCGATTTAGTCATGCAGAGTTTCTGCCATACCGCCGCCTATCCCAAACCCGTGGATATTACCACCCACAAAGAACTCCCCAACTTCTTCTCCACTCGCGGTGGTGTCGCCTTGCGTCCAGGAGATGGGATTATTCACTCCTGGTTAAACCGGATGTTATTACCCGATACCGTAGGCACCGGTGGCGATTCCCACACCCGATTCCCCCTAGGCATTTCCTTCCCCGCCGGTTCTGGGTTAGTCGCATTTGCAGCCGCTTTGGGGGCTATGCCATTAGATATGCCCGAATCCGTATTAGTCCGGTTTACGGGTGAATTGCAACCGGGAGTTACCCTGCGGGATATTGTCAATGCGATTCCCTATGTAGCGATTCAACAAGGCAAATTAACCGTTGCTAAAGAGAATAAGAAAAACGTTTTCTCTGGACGGATTATGGAGATGGAAGGCTTACCCGATTTAAAAGTTGAACAAGCCTTTGAACTCACCGATGCCACGGCAGAACGGTCTTGTGCTGGCTCAACCATTAAGCTGGGTAAAGAAACGATTTCTGAGTATCTGCGTTCCAATATTGCTCTATTGAAAAATATGGCAGCGCGAGGCTATCAAGATGCTCGTACCATTATGCGCCGTGTGGCTAAAATGGAGCAATGGTTGGCAAGTCCGGAGTTAATGTCTGCGGATGCCGATGCTGAGTATGCCGATATTATCGAAGTCAATTTGAACGAAATCACAGAACCCATTGTCGCCGCACCCAATGACCCAGATAATGTCAAATTAATGTCCGAATGTGCCGGAGACAAAATTGATGAGGTGTTTATTGGGTCTTGCATGACCAATATCGGACATTATCGCGCGGCTGCCAAAGTATTAGAAGGGGCTGGAAAAGTTAAAGTGCGCCTCTGGATTTGTCCGCCTACCCGGATGGATGAAAAGCAACTGCGGGAAGAAGGGATTTATGATACCTTTACCGCTGCGGATGCACGGACAGAAATGCCGGGATGTTCTCTATGTATGGGAAATCAGGCGCGAGTTGAAGATGAGGCGACGGTATTTTCAACCTCGACTCGAAATTTCAACAACCGCATGGGCAAAGGTGCGCGAGTGTATTTAGGTTCTGCGGAATTAGCCGCCGTTTGTGCGCTGTTGGGACGGATTCCCACGGTTGAGGAATATACGGCGATTGTGACGGAAAAATTGAATCCTTTTGCTGGTGATTTGTATCGGTATTTGAATTTCGATCAAATTGCTGGGTTTGAGGATGAAGGACGAGTGATTCCGTTGTCAGAAATGCCCAAGATTGAGGATATTTTGGGGATGCCGACAGCGGCGAGGTAATTAAAGTAGGGTGGGCAATTGCCCACCTGATTTGTTGTTTAATTTTTATAAAATAAGAAAATGGCTAAACTATTTCCCTCTGAAGAAAACATCTCAAAATTAGAAAAAACTGAAGGTGAAAAATGTTTACTAAAATTTTTAAAGGAAACGTTAGATAAAGATGATCGATTTGAAATATACTATCAACCTTTTTTAAATGGAGATAAACCAGACATCATTATTATGCGAAAGGGATCGGGTGTTTTGATCATAGAAGTGAAGGACTGGAATTTATCATCTTACTATGTAGATAGCCAAAAACAATGGAGATTAAAAAATAACCATTCTATTATCAAATCGCCAATTGAGCAAGTTAAAAAGTACAAAGACAATTTATTTAATTTACATATTGAGGATTTGCTAGAACGAAAAATAGAGAATCAAAAATTTTATGCAATAGTGTATTGCGCCGTTTACTTTCACAACGAAGATGAACAAAGTATCAAGGATTTTTTCTGCAATGCATTTAAATATGAAAATGCTAAAAAATATATACAGGTTTTTGGTAAAGATTCACTGAATATCGATAAAATGAAAATTATTCTTAGTAAAGCAAGGCTTTATGAAAATTCATCATTGTTTGACGAAAAACTTTACAATAGTTTTAAGAGATACCTTCAGCCGTCATTTCATACAATCGAACAAGGAATAGAAATTAAGTTGACGGATAAACAAAAAAAATTAACACTTAGTAAGTCTAGTCCGAGGCAGAAGATTAAAGGAATTGCAGGTTCTGGAAAAACCCTTATATTAGCCCGGAGAGCTGTTAATGCACATAAAAGAACCGGCGATAAAGTATTGATACTTACTTACAATATAACTCTGAAAAACTACATCCATGACAGAATTAGCGAAGTCAGAGAAGAATTTAGCTGGAATAGTTTCTATATAAATAACTACCATAATTTTATAAATGCAGAGTTAAATAACGTAGAAATAAAAATTGATGTACCAGAAAACTTTGAGACTTGGAGTAGTTCTGATCAAACACAATACTGGGAAGAAAATTATTACTCAAACAAAAATTTATTTGAAGGAATAAAGCAGAAGCTAAGAAAGTATAACGCCATATTGATAGATGAGCTTCAAGACTATAAGGAAGAATGGCAAACAATTATCATGAAATTCTTCCTGGCTGAAGATGGCGAGTATGTAGTATTTGGGGATGTTAAGCAAAATATATACAAAAGAAACTTAGATGAATATAAAAACTTTAAAGCCATAGGTATGCCTGGTGCTTGGAATGTTTTAAATGAATCCTTTAGACTATCAACTAAAGTGGCACATATAGCGGAAAAATTCCAAGAAACCTTTTTTCAAGAAAAATATAAAATAGATAAAGTTAAAATCATAAAAAACAACAATAACAATAAACCAGAAGTATTTGATTATTTAGATTATATGAAAAATACTTCACTGAATATAGTAGTCGATAATATTTACAACAAAATAAATAAATATAACATACATCCTAATGATATTTGTTTTTTATCATTTACTATACAAACAGTAAGAGAGATAGATTACTTTATAAGAAATGATAAACACGAAAAAACTAAAGTTATGTTTGAATCAAAGGAAATCTATGATAAAATTATGTCTGATAAAACCAAATATACAATATCAAAAATTGAAATAAAAGAAATAGGTGAAAATAAAAAGGCAAATTTTTGGATTAATTCTGGCACGGTTAAATTATCTACAATCCATAGCTTCAAGGGATGGGAAATAAATACATTAGTTTTAATTATTGAAGATTATACTGAAGACAGTGATGATTCCATGGATGAATTAATATACACAGGAATAACAAGATGTAGACAAAATCTGATTGTGGTCAATCTAGGTAACTCGAAATATCACAATTTTTTCAATCAAGTTATTGATGATGATAGAAACCTAACCCCCTAGCCCCCTTCCCTGCAAGGGAAGGGGGAACAAGAAACTCTTACTCCCCTCTCCTTGTAGGAGAGGGGCTGGGGGAGAGGTCATCCAAAATGTAACAATACCAATCAATTACCATACTTTATTAATGAATAATCCCACTCCCCAACAAACCCCAAAAGAGTTAACCAATAATATTGTTATCGGACAAAAAGTAACCTCAGTCAAACTACAACTTGCCAAGGAACTCCGTCGCCAAATGACCCAAGAAGAAACAATCCTCTGGCAAAAACTTCGCGCTAATCGATTGAATGGCTTACACTTCCGCCGTCAGCAAATTATTGATGGGTTTATTGCCGACTTTTACTGTCATGCTGCTAGATTAGTCATAGAAGTGGATGGAGAAATTCATCAACAACAAACGGAATACGATTCAGAACGCGATCGCATTTTGTCTGCACGAGGATTGCGGCTGTTGCGAGTTAGAAATGAAGACGTGAGACAGAATCTTGATCGTGTTTTGGCGCGTATTTCCGCAGCTTGTGGAGAAACCTAACCCCCTAACCCCCTTCCCACCCCCCTCGTTCCCCCCTGCGAGGGGGGATGACAAAGGATGCTTCGCTTTTTTTTGCACGGAAGGGGGAACAAGAGACTTGTACTCCCCTCTCAGCTAACAAACTTTATTCCGCTAACAAACTTTATTCCGCTCCCCTCTCCTTGTAGGAGAGGGGTTGGGGGAGAGGTCATTTAACCTAGATGAAAGCAGAGGTCTTACAGTAATTAAAGTAGAGTGGACTATGCCCACCTTACTGTTCCAGTATTGAAGATGGAGCTAATGCAATGCTATTGGAATTAAAGCGATTTAATATACCACCCGGTCATAAAGTCTTTCTAGAGGATGTAAGCTGGCAAGAATTTGAAACAATTTTAGAAGAGTTAGGAGAACATCGGGCGTCAAGAGTCGCCTATGAGAACGGACTATTAGAAATTATGACGCCCTTACCAGAGCATGAAACCAGGAAGCTCTTTATCACTAATTTTATTGAAATTCTCCTGGAAGAACTAGATATTGATTTTTATCCTCTTGGTTCTACTACCTTTAAAAATGAGGATATGCTCAAAGGCATAGAACCCGATAACTGCTTTTATATTCAAAATGAAGCCGCAGTAAGAGGAAAAGAACGATTAGACTTATCCGTCGATCCCCCTCCAGACTTAGCTTTAGAGATAGATGTAACGTCTCGCACTCATCCGAGTATTTATGAAGCATTAGGAGTGCCTGAGCTTTGGCGATTTGAGCAGGGCAAGTTACAGATTAATGTATTACAGGATGGGCAGTATATCGAGTCAGGGTTTAGTTCGATTTTTCCTAACCTACCACTTGTTGAGGTAATTCCCCAATATTTGAGCCAGGTAAAGACTGAGGGTAGGAATAAGACGATGAGAGCTTTTCGAGCTTGGGTACGGGAACAAATTACAGGAGCATAACATTTCAGTTGGTTGTTAAGGTAGGGAAAGATGAAGTCAAGGAGGAAAGTATGTCTGAGCAAGACTTAAGTAATGTAGCCAACACACCAAGTACCGAAAGCAGTTCCCCAGAAGACAACTCTGCTGTAAGCGACAATCACGTTTTAGCTAAGTTAATTCTTGAAATTCAGCAAACGCCAGAAGAGTATTTACCGAATTTACTGCAAATCGTTCACTTATTCCGTGAAAGCGTGACAATGAAGCCAGTGCGATCGCAGGTTTCGGAACAGGCAATGGACGAAATAAAAAATCCTGATCCTGTAAAGAAATCAGTACGACAGATTGCGCTGAGTGAACTGCTTAGGCAATGGCGAGAAGAGGGAGATGAGCAGGAGCAAACAGAAACTGCTGAAATTCTCCGTAAGGCACTAGAAGAAGATCAGGTATCTATCTAAACCATTCTATGAGCAGAATAGTATTGCTAGAGTCTGGTCCTTTAGGAATGGTGACAACTCCTAAAGCTAAATCTCCTATATATCAAGAATGTAAACGTTGGTTTGATTCTTTGGAACCAAAGGGTTACACAGTAATATTGCCAGAAATTGCAGACTACGAAGTTCGGCGTGAATTGCTTCGCGCAGGTAAGGTGGCAGGTATCAGGCGACTAGATGAACTAAAAGCTGTACTTACCTACCATCCCATTACTACAGCAGTAATGCTCAAAGCGGCTGAACTTTGGGCAGAAGCACGAAGGAGAGGAAAACCAACGGCAGATTCCAAAGCACTCGATGGGGATGTGATTTTGGCGGCTCAGGCTATATTGGTGGAATAGGAGGGAAATGAAGTTATCATGGCTACAACTGTATTGTGTTCGCTCTCAGCCGTTTGAGAAATATCTGAATCAAACCTAAACCGCACCTTCACCTCCAAAAGCGCGATCGCACAGTGATTTCAAGGAGAAAAACTAATGCCTGTAAATTGGAAAGAATATATCATCAGCACTCCAGAAGTGCTACGAGGTAAACCCAGAATTAAAGGTACTCGGATTCCAGTCAGTCTTATCTTAGGCTACTTGGCAACAGGTAATACTTATGCTCAGATAATTCAAGAGTTTCCTGACTTATCAAAAGAGCAAATAATGGCTTGTCTCGATTATGCCCGCGATTTGTCAGAATTTGAGATAGTTGCTTAATGGGTTTAAAGTTTTTCGTCGATCAATGTGTTCCCTCCTCCATCAGCCAAATTCTGCATGATGCTGACCATGAAGTTTTACTATTAAGGGATTACATCGCTATTGATTCCCCTGATAATGTCGTTATTGCTAAAGCCCAGCAACTTGATGCAATCCTTGTCTCTCTTAATGGAGATTTTGCTGATATTGTTTCCTATCCACCTGGCAACTATCGGGGAATAATTTCGCTTCAGCTCAGAAATCACCCAGAGATTATTCCCCAGTTAATGCAAAGGCTGATAGACTATTTATCAACTCATAACAGCATGGAGCATTATCAGGGTAAACTACTGGTCGTAGAAGTTTATCGAATTCGGATTCGAGAGTAAAAGCTTAACGCGATCGCTGATTAAAACTTACATTATCTGTGCCTTTCACTCCCCATTTTTAAGGGCGCATCGCTATGCGCCCCTACGATGGTGTCAAGAGAATCAATTCGCGATCGCACTCACCCATCCAGAACATGCGATCGCCTCCCCTCATCCTCAAATAACCGCTTTTTGCGCCGTTGCTAGAGACACAGATACCGTTTCCTCATCCGGTTGCGGGTCAAATACCACGACAAACGACCCATGGGGTATAAGCTGACGCAGACACCCCAAGTGACCGTCAGCATCAGACCGACTGCGAAACCGACCCACGATCGTTCGTTGCATATTGGGTAGGAGTTGAGCGATCGCCCAGGGAGTTAGTCGCTCTCGGTAAGTGATTTGATTGAAATTGTATGGCATGATTAGATTATCCGTAAGGAACAAAGGAAAGGGCGTTAGTCAGTCTCTTGGCGGGGATGTACTAACGCTTTTTCTTTTCTGATTAAAGAGCAATACACAACATTTGTCAATTGTCAATACTTGACGCTAAGTTTTAACGCTACTTTAGTGGGAACATTCAGTCAAAGAGTCGATGCTAGAAGAAACACAGCCGTGATGTTTAGGAAGTGCGATCGCACCTTAGCCTCCCAGCCTCTAGGATTGAGACAGGGCGCGTAGGATGGAGTGTTCCCTACCTTACTGGTAGAAGCAAGATAAAATATCTACAAAGCCGCAAACCGCTACTATATGGTGCATCCCCTTCTCGACCAACGCGATATTTTGCAAGTCCTGTTTCATCCCAAACCGGATACAACAGGTAAGCCGCGATCGCCAAATATCCATCTCATTGACGTTGAAGTCGAACCGAGACTCTTTCTCAGAGGACGATTGTACCCAGCCGCCAGCAATTCGCCCGCTATTCTATTTTTCCATGGCAACGGTGAGATTGCGGCTGAATACGATAGCATCGCCAAAATTTTCACTGTCTTGGGCATTACCATGATGGTGATTGACTATCGGGGCTATGGTAAAAGTGATGGGACATCCACCGCCTCTAATCTCCTGGCTGATGCCCTGAAAGTATTCGCTGCTTTTGGTAAAATCTTAACGGCGCATCAACTGTTTCCCCAACGACTTTACGTGATGGGGCGCAGCCTGGGTAGTGTCCCCGCCATTGCTGTTGCCGATCGCGCTCAAGATAAATTAGCCGGAGTGATTATTGATAGTGGCTTTGCCGATACCTTCGCCCTGCTCAAACGTCTTAGCTGGCGGGGTAGAGGTAATGAGGATGAGCGTTTGGGATTTGGGAATACCGAAAAAATCAGCCGCATTTCTATACCAACCTTGATTATTCATGGTGAGAAAGATTCATTAATTCCTCTCCAACAAGGAGAAAAACTATACAACTCTTGTGCCGCCCCAAATAAGCAGTTGATCCGGATTAAAAATGCGGGTCATAACACCTTGATCCGCATGGGGATGTGGCAATACTTTGAAGCAATCCAGAAATTTATCCTCGGTAAATTAGTTTTAGACGAAGCCTCACTATTGCAGTTACTATTACGTCCCCGGCTGAATAATCAGATTACGCCCCTTGAACTCTACCCAGTGGCTGTCGCTGTTGACTCTCAGGTCAAAGTTCGAGGAATCCTCTACCCAGCGGCAACTGATGCCCCGGTTATTCTCTATTTCCCTAATATTAATGAGTTAGCCGCCGATTGTAATTCTATTGCCAAGTTATATCGGCGGATTGGAGTCACACTGCTGGTTTTTGATTACCGGGGTAATGGTGCCAGCGAGGGTCAAGCAACAGCGAATAATGTGTTAACTGATGCGGTAACTATCTTTAATCAGGTTGGTGATATTTTACAGTCAAAAGGGCTTTCCCAAGAGCGACTCTATGTGCTAGGGCGAAGTTTGGGAAGTGCCGCCGCGATCGAAGTGGCAAGGCAAGCCGAAACTCAACTGGCGGGGTTAATTATTGAAAGTGGTTTTGCCCAGCAGTTTCCTCAATTGTCTTATCTGAATACCTCGACGGGAGAAGTAGGGGTGAATGGCGATGTTTTTGGCAATCTGCGGAAGATGGGAGAAATCACTATCCCAACTCTAATTATTCATGGCAGAAAAGATACAGTAATTCCCGTTGCTGAAGGGCAAGAACTCTACTACTACTGTGCGGCACAAGACAAAAAGCTGGTGCTGATTGAAAATGCGGGTCACAATATCAGAATCTCTCTGGAACACAACCAGTTTTTTCATGCCATTCAGAGATTTGTCGGCAATTCAGAGCAATAATTGGTAGTAGGGGTTTGGTAACCAAACCCCTACTTGAAATTGAAACCAGAAGCGCTAACGCACAGGTGGCGGCACCTCTAACCCCACGCGATCGCGTCTAATTCTACCTCTAACCCTAGGCGATTCCTATGTATATTGATCCTATTTCATCACTTATAGTTTTAATCCAAGTATGAACTTTATCAATCCCAAAACCGACTACGCCTTCAAGAAAATATTTGGTTCTGCTGAAAGTAAAGACATTCTGATCAGTTTTCTGAATGCCTTGATTTATGACGGTAACCCTACCATTGAAGACCTAGACATCATCAATCCCAATTTACCGCCAAAAATTGAAGGATTAAAAGACACGTACCTCGATGTTAAAGCAAAACTCAACAACGGCACCTTGGTGATCATCGAAATGCAAGTCCTGAATGTGCAATCCTTTGGCAAGAGAGTCTTATTCAACGCCGCCAAAACCTATGCCTTTCAACTGCAAAAGGGAGAAGGCTACCGAATGCTTAAACCCGTTATCGCTCTAACCCTAACAGATTTTGAGATGTTTCCCCATCGCCATTCGTTTACCTCTCGCTTCGTTTATCGAGAAGTATCCGATGGTTACGTGTATCCCGAAAACGATATTGAACTGGTGTTCATTGAATTGCCAAAGTTTACCAAAGACATCGAACAACTGGAAACCATTACTGATAAATGGATTTACTTTATCAAATCAGCACGCTCTCTTGATCAGGTTCCCACCAATATGGACAACATTCCGGAACTTCACCGAGCCTTTGAAATCGCCAACCAAGCTAACCTCAGCCGTGATGAACTCGAAGATTTTGAGCGTAGAGAAATGTTTATTTATGATCAGCAAGGAGCGGTTGCTCTCGGTCGCGAAGAAGGGATGCAACAAGGGATACAACAAGGTCGAGAACAAGAAAAACGTACAATTGCGGAGAAATTAATCCCTCAAATGGATGATGAAGCAATAGCTGCAACAACAGGATTAAATCTAGAAACTGTGCGAGAGTTGCGCGAGGAAATTCAGTAAATCTTGGGTCAAAAAAATAGGGGTACGGCATTGCCGTACCCCTACTTGAAACCAGAAGCGCTAACGCACAGGTGGCGGCACCTCTAACCCCACGCGATCGCGTCCTCCAATTTTCGGCGCTACCATCGATACTGTAGGCGGATTTCCTTCAGCCAACGTCGGTACCGAACCGCGCAACCGGGCGGTTAACTGCTGCGTCGTCGAGTCATACATCTGCGTGATTAGCTTGGGATACAAGCCAATACCAATAATCGGCACCAGCAAACAGGCAATAATAAACACCTCACGCGGTTCCGCATCCTGTAAAACCTCGTGTTCCACCAGTTCCTTATTCTCGGAACCGTAGAAGATTTCCCGCAGATTTGACAGCAGATAAATTGGCGTCAGAATTACCCCAACGGCTGCCAAAAAGACCACAATTACCTTAAACGTGGAATTGTAGGCATCCGAAGTGGCAAATCCGACAAACACCATTAACTCTGCCACAAACCCACTCATCCCCGGTAACGCCAGAGACGCCATGGAACAAGTCGTCCACATGGCAAAAATCTTCCGCATCCGTTGACCCACGCCCCCCATTTCATCCAACATCAGGGTATGGGTTCGGTCATAAGTTGCCCCGACTAAGAAGAACAGACTCGCCCCAATTAAACCGTGGGACACCATTTGCAACACCGCCCCACTCAAACCCAAGTCGGTAAATGACCCAATCCCGATTAAGACAAAGCCCATGTGGGAAATCGAGGAATAGGCAATCTTGCGCTTGAGGTTGCGTTGGGCAAAAGAGGTTAATGCCGCATAAACGATATTCACCACCCCCAAAATCACCAACACTGGGGCAAAATAGGCATGGGCATCGGGTAACATCCCGGCATTCATGCGAATTAGGGCATATCCACCCATCTTCAACAGAATCCCCGCTAGCAACATGTGAACCGGGGCGGTGGCTTCTCCATGGGCATCGGGTAACCAAGTATGTAAGGGGAAAATCGGTAACTTCACCCCATAAGAAATCATCAAACAAGCATACAGCAACAGTTCCAGATTTAGGGCATAATCCTTTAAAGCGAGCGATCGCATATCAAAGGTGACAGTATCCCCATAGAATGCCATCGCCAACGCCGCGATCAAAATAAACAGCGATCCCCCTGCCGTATACAGAATAAACTTCGTCGCCGCATACAGCCGCTTTTTGCCACCCCAAATCGAAAGCAGCAAATAAACCGGAATTAACTCCAGTTCCCACGCCAGGAAAAACAACAGCATATCCTGAACCGCAAACACGGCAATCTGACCGCCGTACATTGCCAGCATCAGGAAGTAAAACAGCTTAGGCTTTAGGGTTACGGGCCAAGCCGCGAGGATTGCCAACGTCGTCATAAACCCCGTTAACAATACCAAAGGCATCGATAAGCCATCCACCCCTACCGACCAATTCAAGTCTAGGGTGGGCACCCAAGCATACTTCTCAACCAGTTGCAGTCCCGGATTGGCAAAATCATACTTTGTGACGAAAGCACAAACTATCAACGTAAAATCAATCAGCCCAACAATCAGGGCATACCAGCGTTCCCATACGCCATTCTTCTGCGGCAATAATGGAATGCCGACAGAAGCGACGATGGGAAACAGAATAATTACAGTTAACCAAGGAAAATCAGTCATTAGTTCATGGTTCATGGTTCATGGTTCATAGTTTATGGTTTATTGTTCATAGTGTATGGTTAGAACTCAAAACCCGGTTCCCTCAAAGGTCGTGAAGGGTCAAAACCATGCCCTCAAAGGTCGTGAAGGGTCAAGTCAGGGCGGGTGCAAGTCACATTTGTTGTGAGGTAAGAAACGATAGGAGTCAAACCCGCCCCGACAAACTTATCAAGACAACCCAGAAACAATCACAAAACCGAGAACTGCCCCAAAGACAATTAGCGCATAGAATTGAGCGCGACCGTTTTCGAGATATTTGAGTCCTTCACCACTGATCAGGGCAACTAAACCGGTTAAATTAACCGCACCATCGACCACACGGTAGTCTACTTCCATCACCTGGCGGGCTAGGCGGCGACTTCCCTGGACGAATATCCGATCATAAATATCATCGAAATACCACTTGTTGAGGGAAAACTTGTAAAGCGATGTAAAGTTTTTCGCGATCGCGGCGGGGTCAATTTGACGCATCCGGTACATCAGCGATGCTACGGTAATACCAATCAGGGCAATCCCCACTGAGGAACCTGCCATAACCAGAAACTCACTCCAGTTAAACGCCGCTTCATGACTCACCACTTCCGCCACGGTTTCTCCAGGGGCGTGGATAAATTCCTCAAAGTAGTTGTCAAAGGGCATCCCCACCAGACCAATCAGCGTCGAGGGGACAGCGAGTAACAGTAAGGGTAAGGTCATGGTTAAGGGTGATTCATGGGGAGACTCACTATGCCCATGGTCATGATCCTCAGCCTCTAATTCTCGCCTATCCATGGCACCAGGTCCAAAAGCGGGTGCAGGTTCAGCCAAAGCCCCTTTAATTTGTTCCTTAATACTAGTGATATTACCTCGGAAATCGCCCTCAAAGGTCATGAAATACATGCGGAACATATAGAAGGCAGTCAGTCCAGCCGTCAGCCAACCGACAACCCACAGTCCTGGAGAAGCAGCAAAAGCACTGCCTAAGATTTCATCCTTTGACCAGAATCCAGCAAAGGGAGGAATCCCAGAAATTGCCAGAGTGCCAATTAAAAACGTCAGGGAGGTAATCGGCATATACTTCCGCAATCCTCCCATCAGCCGCATATCCTGGGCTAAATCCGGATCATGACCCACCACGGCTTCCATACCATGAATCACAGAACCGGAACAGAGGAAGAGCATGGCTTTAAAATAAGCGTGGGTCATCAGGTGGAATAACCCAGCACTGTATGCGCCAATCCCCATTGCCATCACCATGTAGCCCAACTGGGAGATGGTTGAATAAGCCAGACCCTTTTTGATGTCATTTTGGGTCAGGGCGATGGTTGCCCCTAAAAATGCGGTAAATCCTCCCGTCCAGGCAATGACTGTCATCGCCACAGGGATATTTTCAAACACGGGGTACATGCGGGCAATCAGAAATACCCCAGCCGCAACCATAGTGGCGGCGTGAATCAGTGCGGAAATGGGCGTCGGACCTTCCATCGCGTCAGGAAGCCAAACATGCAAAGGAAATTGAGCAGATTTGGCAACCGGTCCTAAAAAGACTAATACGGCAAACAGGGCGGCGAGTCCGCTGCTAATATAACCGGATTCGACAAAGGCTTCTAAATGGGCGCCCATGACATCAAACTCGAAGCTACCGGTTGCCCAGTACAGCCCTAGGATACCTAAAAGGAGACCAAAGTCCCCCACCCGGTTAACCACAAAGGCTTTTTGACAAGCATCGGCGGCGGCTTTGCGATCGTACCAGAATCCGATGAGTAGGTAAGAACACATGCCCACCAGTTCCCAGAAAATATAGACCTGTATTAGGTTGGGACTAATCACCAGACCCAACATCGAGGAACTAAACAGGCTTAAATAGGCATAGAAGCGCACATAACCGGGGTCATGTGCCATGTAGCCGTCGGTATACACCATAACCAGAAAGGCGACGGTGGTAACGACGACTAACATCAACGCCGTTAGGTTGTCGATGGTGTAACCCATCATTAGGTGGAAATTCCCCGCCGCCGCCCATTCCAGGGTACGGGTAAACGGTTCATGTCCATGAAATTGACTCCAGAAGATGGCAAACGACAGCACCATCGCCGCCCCCAGCAGGGATACGACGAACACGGAGGATAACTGCCGTAGCTGATTTGTGGTTTTGTTGAATGAGATAAGCCCTAAGCCGACTAGCATTGCCCCTGCCAAGGGCAAGACCGGGATCAACCAGGCATATTGATAAAGCGATTCCATGGAAGACAGCTTACTTTAGATTTCTTTACTATTTTGACAAACCGTTAACAACTGTGACATATACCTATACAAAAAGAAAGTTGGCTCGGTGTGAGCCAACCTCAAGTAGAAATACTTATTCTATAAGGAAACTCTTGGGTTGATTAATTTTGCTGATAGTGATGCCTCAAAAACACGAATAGTTCAGTGCAGCGACCTTTCAAATAACCACCCGTTAACCATAAGCCAAAAAGCAGATACCATAAACTTTACAGCCCTGGAGCCTTCTGCCCTGGAACCTTCTGCCTTCTGCTTTTACTAGGCGGCTGATTGAGTTGCATTCTCTAAGGCGGTATGAGTTAAACTTTGCCCCATGGATGCTGAATACTGTGATTCATTGTTCCCGATCAGGTTTTGAATCGCTAAGCGCAAGTCATCTCGTCCTTGAAAGCCTTCTAATCGCTCCACTAACTGACCATTTTCAAATAAGAGCAAGGTGGGTAAAGATTTGAGTTGATAGGCACTGGCAAGCCTAAGACTATTATCCGCATTCACCCGCACGACTTCAATCTGATCGCTCCATTCCTGCTGTACGTCCTCCAACATTGGCTGGATTAGGCGACACAGCCCACACCAAGGTGCCCAAAAATCAACCAGAACCATCTTGGAGTTTTCTAAAACGTATTGCTTAAACGTCTGCTCGTTCACCGACAACACCATGATCCCTCGAATTCTATTGGATTTTTACTCTAGCCTTGGGATCATGCTACATCGAATTGGGATTATTTGAACAATAAATCTACTAATTTTACCAATTTATTTGGGCAGTTGCTCGCATGAGTAGGGGATGCGCCCACCACAACAAGCCGACAAAGCCGATTACGCCTAGATAGGCGGGACGGATAAATTCTTCCCATTTCAGGGTTTGGCGTCCCTGAATTAGCGCCAGGAAAGGAAAAACCGAGGTACGCTCTTTGACGGACTCAAAGGCTTCACCATAGCGCTGGGAAAGCCGTTGATCCCCATGCCAAACCCCAAAGCAATGGTGCAAAATTAATCCCACCGAGGTGAGTAGGGTGAAGCTGGTGCCAATCCAGAGGGTGTGAGCAATACACCAGATCACCTGTCCCACCATTTGCGGATGTCGGGTAATGCGAATAATTCCGGTTTCGTAGAGGTGAACTTGAGGTTTCTGGATGGCGGCGATTTCTAAAAGATTGAATGTCGCGGGGTACAGAAACAAAAAAGAAATCGCTGAAAGCCACCAGACTAGGGACTTGATCCCCGGAATTCCCTGCATCTGCCACAATTGAATCCCATCATAGCGGTGGTTGAAAAAGTAAATAATTAATACAACGGCAAGAGATAGGCTAACCAGAGCAAATAAAATTCGATAGAACCTCGCGCCAATGCGTTGTTCAGCCCAAGGTCGCAGTGCGGCTAGACCACTATGCGCGATCGCAAAGCTCAAAAGCAGTCCAGCCATTACCCAATGACTGGATGTCACGTTAGTCAAGACCCCCATAAATCCTGATGTTGATTCATTGCACAATTCATCCTAGCAAGAATACTCAAAGAGTTGATCCCGTGTTGTGTTACTGTCGATTTCAGGCAGAGGCTTACACGTTCGTTGTCGGCAATCCAATTCATCGTTGACGTTAAATCTTATCTTCAACCCCCCTGGGATTGCCTGTTATTGCTCCTTTTTTGATGGTTTAGCTCCTATGTCTGACCTTCCTTTCACTCTCGATCAACTCCGCATTCTCAAAGCTATCGCTTCTGAGGGGAGTTTCAAACGTGCTGCTGATAGTTTGTACGTTTCCCAACCGGCTGTGAGTTTACAAGTGCAAAACTTGGAACGACAGCTTGATGTTCCTTTATTTGACCGAGGCGGGCGTCGCGCTCAATTGACAGAAGCCGGACACTTACTCCTAAGCTACGGTGAAAAAATCCTCACTCTTTGTCAGGAAACCTGTCGGGCGATTGAAGATTTACAGAATCTCCAGGGTGGAACGCTGATTGTGGGCGCTTCTCAAACCACGGGAACCTATCTCTTACCTCGGATGATTGGCTTGTTTCGACAGAAGTATCCCGATGTTTCAGTACAATTACAAGTCCACTCGACTCGCCGTACCTCTTGGTCTGTTTCCAATGGACAGGTCGATTTAGCCATCATTGGCGGTGAAGTACCCACGGAACTTCAAGAAACTCTACATATTATGCCCTATTCGGAAGACGAGTTGGCGCTCATTCTACCCGTCTTTCACCCCCTGGCAAAGGTGGGAACGGTGTATAAGGAGGATCTGTATAAGTTACAATTTATTGCCCTCGACTCCCAATCCACGATTCGTAAGGTAATCGATCAAGTTCTCACGCGCTGCGATATTGATACCCGACGCCTGAAAATTGAGATGGAACTCAACTCAATTGAGGCAATTAAAAACGCGGTGCAATCTGGATTAGGGGCGGCTTTTGTGTCTATTTCAGCCATCGAAAAAGAATTGCAAATGGGTGTTTTACACCGAGCAACGATAGAAGGCGTTGTGGTGAAGCGAATGTTGTCTTTAATCGTCAATCCCCATCGCTATCGTTCCAAAGCCGCCGAAGCATTCAGCCGGGAAATTTTGCCGCAGTTTGCGCCTCCAGGATGGCAAGAAAATCCACCCTCCTCAGCGCCAATAACTGCTCCTAAATTGAATTCGGCATCATCTCAACCCGCATCGTCTCAACCAACAGGTTAAGGACAGTTGAGCGAAGCGTTTGCGGTTGAAATTGCCAGAGTGTAGAGGTGTGAGAGTGCAGAAGTAAGAGCTACCTGTAGGGGTACGACATGTCGTACCCCTACTAGGACTAGATTCACCGCGTATGTTCTGATTATGAAAGTTAAACGCCTAAAAATAAATAATTTTCGTGGACTTGATGATTTGACATTGGACTTTCAGCAGACATACCCAACTGTAATTATTGGTGTTAACGGAGTCGGAAAGTCAAGTATCCTTGATTGTCTTGCCATACTTTTATCACTGATGACCGGATGGTTGCAAGACTATACTGGATCGGTTCGAGGCTTCAGTGAACAAGATATTACGAATGGAAAAAATGAAACCGATAACGAAATTACAATAGTATACGATTCTCAAGACGTAACTTGGAAGCGTCGTCACCAAAGAGGTTCTCAGCAAATCCCTATTACCGATAACGCCCTAGAGCAACTACTATTACTTGTAGTACCGGGTTTAAAAGAGCGTATGAGTAGCTTTCAGCTGCAAAAGCAGATACGCCCTACCTTAGAGTCTATCGCCAGCAGTGGGGGACTGTACCGAGTTGATTTAGAGGGTATCCGCTCTCAGTGGGAAGCGATGACGGGTAGTGATGAATTTCAAAACTTTGTTGATACAATACGCCGGAATCTTCTTGATGAGCCGTCTGAATTCAACTTACCTCTAATCGTATATTACCCCATTAATCGACAGGTTGTTGATATTCCTTTAGAGGTCACAGAAAACCATGAACTTAAGCAGATCGATGCTTATGAGCAAGCCCTCCAAGCGAGACAAGTAGATTTTAAACGTTTCTTTGAATGGTTTCGAGAACGAGAAGACTTAGAAAATGAATATCGTCTCCAGAATAAAGCCGATTTTATAGACAGCCAGTTAGAAGCGGTAAGACGAGCTATATCGTCTATTCTCGATAATTTTTCCAACTTAAGAGTTCGTCGTTCCCCCTTACGAATGACGATTCAAAAACACGATGAAGAACTTATCATCAATCAACTATCTGATGGAGAGAAATGCTTGCTGGCAATGGTGGGAGATTTGGCTCGACGTTTAGCAATAGCCAATCCCGGTTTAGACGAGCCGCTTCAAGGTAGTGGCGTTGTTCTGATTGATGAAATTGAATTACACTTGCACCCAAAATGGCAACGCGATAGTATTCCAGCACTAACCCGAACCTTCCCGAATTGTCAATTTATTGTCACAACTCACTCACCCCAAGTGATTAGTCAAGTTAAGCCAGAAGGAATCTATATTCTGGAGAAAACCGAGGATGGGATCGTCGCCAAGCAGCCAGAAAGTTCTTATGGTAGAGACAGTAATCGGATTCTGGAAGACTTAATGGATACACCAGAACGTCCGCAGCCAATAAAAGAAAGACTTTTGGAACTGTTTCGACTGATTGATGATGGTAAACTGAGTGAAGCTCGCCAATTAAAAAATAATCTGGCTCAAGAAATTGGGTCAGACGAACCCGAATTTGCTAGTGCGGATATGCTGATTCGCAGAAAAGAGATATTGGGGTGATGAAATATATCAGAAAAGGTCAAGAACCAGAACGATTTACGGCTTGGAAAGCCAGGAAAAATGAAGATTGGCAACCCAATTGGGATGCGTTGCGATCGCCAGAGAAACCAGCCGTCCATCAAGCCTTACTACAGGAACAAGGTTCTATCTGTTGCTACTGTGGTATTCAGATCAGCAGAGAAACCAGCCACATTGAACATTTAAAGCCTCGTACAACCTACCCTAATCTAGAACTTAAATATTCTAATTTATTGGCGTCTTGTCCGGGGGAAGGTGAGTTCTCCGAGGGGAGAAGCTTTAAAAAATTACCTCTATCCCAAAAACATTGTGGATACAAAAAAGAGGATTGGTACGATGCTAATTTGATGGTTTCACCTTTGTTAAAAAACTGTGCTGATTTTTTCAGGTATACAGGAGCGGGAGAGATTTTACCAACCGATGAACCGGGAATGGAGAAAGCAGCAAAAGAAACAATTGAAAGGCTAGGGTTAAATAATCCTAAATTGCAAGCCGCTAGAAAAAAGCAGATTCAAACCCTATTGCCATTAGTTGACAACGCTACAAACGCAGAAATTCAAAAACTTATTCAAGGATATGAACAACGCGATTCCCAGGGAAACCATACGCCATTTTGTTTTGCGATCAAACTGTCGGAGTTATCGCTAATTTACTCTGCTTGTAAAAAAATATTAATTAAACCGTTATGGGATATAGATAGGATGTAATATGTTCGATACATCAATAAAAACCTGAGACCCAGAAGTATTTGTATGACGCTTGATCGAGAACTCGCCAATGACTACCTTTATTTTTTAGCCGAAGAACTGGCGGCTGAGGCTTATAAGTCGGACAGCATTATTCCCTTAGAGAAAAAACTGATTATCAGGGAGCAACATAACTTCATCTTATCGGGGTCTGACCGAATTTTAGATGCTGTCCCCGAAAAAGAAGACCTTGATTTCGCCTTCTTTGCCACTCCTGACATCCTGGAAACGGTTCTGAAACCGGGAACGCCGTCTGGGGCGATAATTTTGCATACTCTCTTCTCCCAAATTGGGAATAGCCGTCTACTCGAAGAGGTTTCTTCTGATCAATTTGAAATTATCGGCACTCCTGAATCATTAGGGCGAGGGGGTAGCTTAGTTGTGCATAAGCAGTACGACTCACAACAGCAAACCTTTTTTATTCAGTGGCAGGTAAAGGGCATACATTATGATCAAGCCGCTTCAACCACAACCGCTGATATTTTTATCGATATCGCAGAGGATCAACAGTCGGTTCACAAACAGGTTAAATACTTGATATCAAGCATAAATATGCCGATTCAGCAGCATATTTATACTAATTTGCCGGAAAAATCCAGCCTGCACCAGCAGAATCCCTATCATCTGTTGGTACTTCATCATCGCACCCATGAAGTGGTGATGACGTTACAAACCCTAGAGGCATTAGGATTTACCATTGATGCCTTTATTGGCATTCCCTATGGTGAAAGCAATTGGCCCACCATGAGGATGTTAGATTATGTGTCGAGTCAAAGCTATCGATGTTTACGCATGATTCAACATCCGATTGAACCGACGCAATACCGATTTGACTTTAAGCAATCCTCTTTTCTTTTGAGTGCTGATGAAGCGTTGTTTACCGACTTATATAACGACTCGAACGTGAATCGGGACTATATGAGTGCAATGACAACCTTAGTGGAAACCGAACTGGTTCGCAGTGTTCAACGATGTCTCCAAGAAAAGACCAAATTTTTGATTTATGAAGATGGCGGATATGCCATACCTCTGATTTATCAAATTTATAACGATTCCAGCCATCCTTGGCATTCCCTGTTCAAACAAGCTGTGGATGAAACGATAATTGTTGGTGCCGTTGAAGTGACAGGGGCTGGAGAACGCAGAGACTTGGCAGCAATTGAATCGAATCAAGGAAAAGCCTTGCTGCCGGTACTCTCAACCGCACGGGATGACATCAAAACTATTTTTGAGGCAAAAGGAGTTTCACAAGCAATTATTGACTCCACGTCAACGGCATTAGGTCGATTAGGATTGCCCACATTTGAAACCCGTAAAGTGGCAGTTATTGGTGGCAATGGGGCAATCGGTACTCGACTGGTTGAAGAATTGACCGAAATGCAGAATAGCACCAGTAATGTGTTTGCCATAGATATTGTCGATCACGCCTTTTATCGAGAAATTGACAGCGAAAGGTTTCCCTATGTAGCCATAAAAGTTGATTACTTAAACTTGGGTCGATATGTTGTCGAAGACAACTGTTTACCGGTGATTATCGATTTGTCGTTTGGCAATCGTAGTCTGCACCTATACAACCAGACGCTGGAGAAATCCGTGCGCGAGTTCTTTTCAGTCTCTTCCCCCTACGCCTCCTTTACGGAATTAGTCTTTACCAATTCTTTCCCACATCCAGACATTTCCTTGGAGATGCTATGGCAAGAACTGGACAGATTGAATCAGTTATGGGATTCTATCAGACAGGAGTCTGGGTATGTGGCAGAGAAAATGGAATTCTTGCCCAATGGACAAGGGATGATTCAATTCTTTAGTAACGGCAATTTATCCAAAAAAGTCACGTTATTAGTCTCAGAACAGGTACTCTCGTTCAAAAAAGTGACGCGCCTGATTCAGAACCATGTTGATACCATAATTGGCATGACGGGGTTACCTGTATTCGATGAACAGGATATCAATGCGTTTTTGACCAGACATAACAGTGGAAATCCGGTTGATGAACTTGTCCTGGTTAGTGGTTCATCCAAGGATTATGAATTCAAAAAAGCCATTGCTTTTCTGGATGAATTGTTAGCGGTTCTTTCCGAAAAAACGATAGATATTCAGCAACAGTTGACCGGGTATACGAGGTGTTATGAACAACAGATGTGCTTTATCGCCGACGATGACATGGATATGATCCGTCAAGTTTTGGCTTCTGGGAAAACACCTGATGCCCTCGTTGCCCAACTTAAACAATATCCTGAATTGCTCAAAATTAGTGGATTGAAAGATGCCCAACCTGATACCTGGGCGTCTGGTTTCGCGGCATGGATTCGGCGTAAGATTAAAAGCAGTCTTTCAATTCGTAAATCCATTCACCAGGATATTGGTACAATCTATCATATTCAGTTTAACGGGCAGTCGAAACGATTAGTCCTGTTAGCCGATGGCTTTGTGATCAACTTTTTTGCCAAACATGAGAAAGGCGTAAAAACCGAATATATTGATCCCATTGTCACGATGCAACTGCTAGGATTAGTGAAACTGGCGACGACGGAAAAAGCAATAGAACCCGGGGTTTATCGCATGGAGCAACAGATCAAAACTGAGGATATCAATCTGTTTTGGCAGGCACTTGATGATAAGAGCCGCCCGATACAATTTTAGCCTCGTAGGTTGGGTTGAGGAACGAAACCCAACAGGCTAACGATGGTGTTGGGTTTCGTTCCTTAACCCAACCTACTTACTACTTGCTACATTTTGAAGTTCGGAGTCTGGGATGTATAATAGGGCAACGAGTAGCTGAAACATAGATTCTGTCTAATCAGCTCTTGGATAATAGAGTAGAGGTAAAATTGACATAATGGTTAGAGTGTTTACAAGTTCTGTTATCAATGCTCCTATTGATAACGTATGGATGAAGAGCAGAGATTTTAATGCTCTGCCTAACTGGCATCCAGCTATTGCTAACAGTTTCATAGAAGATGGTGAGCCCAGCGATAAAGTTAACTGTATTCGTCATTTCAATCTCAAAGAAGGGGGTACTATTCGCGAAAAGCTATTGGCTCTCAGCGACTTAGATTATTTATTCTCCTACTCAATTCTAGAATCACCCATGCCCTTAAAGAACTATGTGGCAACATTGCAGCTTAAACCAATCACAGATGGAGATTTAACTTATGCTGAATGGACAGCCCTATTTGACTGTGATATCCAAGCCGAAAAGAATCTGGTTAAATTAATAGGTGATGGTGTTTTTTCGACAGGTTTCAACTCATTGAACCAGATATTTAGGGAATAGGGAGAATTGCTAACATAAGAGATGCACGGGATGGGAGCGAGAGGCTAAAACTCGATAAACTAGAAGAAGTGTAAAGTGACGCAAGGCGGTTACAAGGCGGATTTTGGATCAAGGGTTTTGATGATGCCAAAATGCTCAGGCATTGCATTGCCGTGCCCCTACAGATAAAATTATGATTTCTAAAGAGAAACTCTATGTCAACCAAAAACGCTAGCTATTGGATTGAAAAGCTTGGACTTGAAAAACATCCAGAAGGAGGGTACTACAAGGAGACTTATCGTTGTGAGCAAGAAATACCTCACGAAAATCTACCCAAACGATTTGAAGGTTCTCGGAATGCGGCAACCGCCATCTATTTTTTATTAGAGGGAACTGATTTTTCGGCGCTGCATCGCCTCGATTCCGATGAGTTATGGCATTTTTATGCCGGGAGTTCATTAACCGTTCATGTGATTGAGGAATCGGGAAACTATTGTGCGATCAAACTCGGTGATAATTTTGACGAGGGTGAGGTGTTTCAAGCCTTAGTCAAAGCGGGATGTTGGTTTGGCTCGACGGTGAATGATCCGCAATCTTATGCACTGGTGGGCTGTACCGTACATCCCGGTTTTGATTTTAATGATTTTGAGTTGGCTAAACGAGAGGAATTAACTAAGCTTTATCCTCAACATCAGTCTCTGATTGAGAAAATGACACGAATTTGATAATTTTAGAGGCTACAATTTATCTAGATTCTCAGACTCTTCCGGAATAGGGAGTTGTTTTGATTTAGCCACATCGGTTAGGGACACGGCATTGCCGTGCCCCTACCTACCGTATCCCCTAAGGTTTCCAATTCTCACAAAAAACATAAGCCGGATTTGGTATTACAGGTCAATTTCATCACCAATTAGTTGGACGTTCCCTTTTTGGCTTAATTTATATTTGATCACAAGTGCGATCGCATCCAGACAAATTCTACAACCTCATGGTCAGTCCCAATACCCTCGTTCTACCTCAACCTCACGCCATCCAGGGAACTTATCCCTTAAGTGTCGCGCCGATGATGGATCGCACAGATCGCCATTTTCGGTATTTCATGCGCCAGATTACCCGCCGCACTCTCCTCTATACCGAGATGGTGACCAGTGCAGCTATTATACATGGCGATCGCGAACACCTGTTGGGTTTTTCCCCCCAAGAGAAACCCTTGGTGCTGCAAGTGGGTGGAGATAATCCCCTAGAACTCGCCGAATGCGCCCGAATTGCCCAAGGGATGGGGTATGACCAGATTAATCTTAACGTGGGATGTCCCAGCGATCGCGTCCAAAATGGTAACTTTGGTGCTTGTCTGATGGCGCAACCGGAACGGGTAGCGCGGGGGGTGGAAGCGATGATTAAGGCGGTTAAAATACCTGTTACCGTCAAGCATCGGATTGGTATTGATGAGTGCGATCGCTATGAGGATATGGCAAACTTTGTCCGTATTGTCTCAGCAGCCGGATGTCAGCATTTTAGCGTTCATGCGCGGAAAGCTTGGTTACAAGGATTAAGTCCCAAGGAAAATCGCACGGTTCCCCCCTTACGGTATAGTGATGTGCATCGCCTCAAGCAAGAATTTCCCCAGTTATTTATTGAAATTAACGGCGGATTTACCAGTTTAGAACAGGTACAGGAACAGTTAAAATTTGTCGATGCGGTAATGATTGGACGCGCCGCTTATGATAATCCCTACCTGTTCCCTCAAGCCGATTGTCAGATATTTGGGGAGGAAAGTATACCCCCCACTCGCCATCAGGTTGTGGAAGGGATGTTAAATTATATTGATTATTGGGTAGCAAAAGGACTGAAGCTTAATAAAATAACCCGCCATATCCTGCAATTATTTTCAGGACAACCTGGGAGTCGCGCTTGGAAGCGACATTTAACCGAAAAATCTTGTATTACGGGTGCAGGTTCTGAGGTAGTGCGGGAAGCCTTGGCGAAAGTACCTGACTTTTCCCTGAGTGTTAGATGAAACTGAAATAGATTTATGATTGAACCCGAGTTATTTGATGGAATTAAGTTACTGGTAAATTTGCCTGAACACAATCTTTACTCTGGTATGCAAGGGGCGATTGTAGAATGTTACTCGGATCATTCGACCGAGTAACAGATTCATTTCACTGAATATTGGCAAAAACTTTTTCTGTGTTATAACCCACATTCCGCACTTCAAATTGAAGTGCGGAATGTGGGCTGACAGGAGCGTACCATTGACCCTAAAACACCGTCCGGGATTCCAGATGCGCCTCGATATCCTGACGAGTCCGCCAAACCGGTCGCAATTCCTTCCGTGCATACAAGGGTAACTGATCCCCAATATGCCTAGAACCCGGTTGTGTGGCATTGCCATAAACCGTGAGTACCCTTGCTTTAACCGGATCAGAAAACTCGATCGCGGCAATATAACTATCCCCAGCCACTGATCGCAACTTTGTCTCATCCATTGGTGCGAAATCAATCACCTGGAAACTGCCTAACTGCCCAGAAGCTCCACTTCCGGGTAAATCCACGTCCCCATACTTCAATCGCGCCCTCTCACCCCAAGGAACATCTAACCTGCCATAATCCGACTTAACCCTAGCGGCGGCTCCTGCTAAAGTCTTCACCGCCGCCACCGGATCTGCCAAACTATCTGGAGTAGTCAGAGGCGATTGAGGGTTCCAACTCGTCGCAAACTGATTATTATTCGGCATTAACTGTACCCAAGTAGCAAACAAAACCGTCCCCCGACTGTCTGCATTTGCCTGTCGATCCCAGTTGGCTAAGACATTCGCTGCTTCATTGGCTAATTCATCCCCCGACTGTCGTGTTGCAGCAATTAAGTCATCTAGTATCCGATCTGCAAATTCTAGACGCGACGAAAATTTTTTAGCAATCATCTCCTCAAAACTAATTGGATTCTCCGCCATCAGCATCTTCGCTGATCCCTGGGCGCGAAAACTCATCGATTGGGGTGCCATATAGGGCGGATAATCATCAGGGTTAATCCTTTGCGGAAATGTGGTTGTCCAGGGTGGATCATTGGCATTTTGTAACCAACCCGTTTCTGGGTCAAGAATACGAGGTAAATCTGAATATGAATGATACCTTGTCCATAAGGTTTCGGAGGTATCGCCGGGAACCACACCCTGCCAATAGTGCCAATCTCCCTGAGAACGCACGGGTACTTGACCATTAAAGATATGCAAAATATGCCCATCTCGGTCAGCATAGAGGATGGTAAACATGGGCAGTTGTAAACGGGCGACGGCTGTCTCAAACTCTTGGCGATTACGCGATCGCACCATATCCCACAACTGCGCCATTAACTGCGGTTGATCTAACCCCACCACCCGCAACGCGATCGCATTCCCTTCTTGTTGCGTAACCACAGCACCATGAATCGACCGCCGAATCACCAGTTCCTCTTCCTTTATTGTCCCATTTTCCTGCTTCACCTTCAGGGTTTGGGTTTCACTTTCAAAGGGACGAACTTGCCCATCAAACTCATATCCCCCATCAGCCAAAGTGAGTTGATAAGCCGTCCAACCCCGATGGGTATTGACTGTCGCTGTCCAACCCAAGTGATCATTAAACGCGATCGAGAACATAGGCATTCCCACCAACGCCGCCCCATAAGCATCAATTCCTGGGGCGGTTAACTGGGCTTCGTACCACAGATAAAAATTCGACCAGGGTAAGTGGGGATTCGCCAGTAGCATGGCATTTCCACTCGCCGAATGAGACGGTGCGATCGCCCATCCATTAGAACCGGCTTGAGACTCTCCCGATTTCAATGATTCCCAGCGCTGGGGATTCACCACAAAGTTAAAATGAGTCACCCGTTGCAAATGTGCCAACACATCCACCCCATCCACAGGCAACACCACCTTGACCTTATCGTCAATTTCCTCATCATGTTCGCAGGCATAACGATTAATTCCCGCCGCAAAGCTATCCAGATAACGCCGCATCGTTGGATCTTGCGCCTCGTACCATTCCTGCGCCCTGGCGGGAATGCCCATAGTGCGGACATACTTATCAGAGTCCAAATAGTCTTGACCCCAATACTCGGCAGCCTTACCCCGTGCCTGTCCGTATAACTGTAGAATCAGGTTGCCATGACTCGCCGCTTGCGCCCAGCCAAACCCTTGGAATAGATTCTCTATATTATTCCCGTAAATATGCGGTACGCCCCATGTATCCCAAAGAATCTCTGTTTGATCGTCTCCAGTAACTGGACGGTTAATTCCCCAGGCTACAGTAAATATAACCGTCAGCAATACTACGATCAAAACTGAAAATTTTTTGTTCAATCGGGACATTCGCAATTAAAATAAACGTCGATATTTTTGTATGACTATAAATTATAGACTTTATTTGTTTAATCAACCACAATGAATTGTAAAATATTCCTTGAGGCTGAGTTCCTTCTTGGCTGCACCATTTTAGTGGCAATACGTTAAACTAGAAATTAGGTTAAGAATGGTAACCTAAACATCTCTAAAAAGAATAGAACATTAATGTCCACTGCTTTAATTACTGGAGCGTCGGCAGGACTGGGGGCTACATTTGCTCAGGAACTCGCTAAACGGCAAACCGATTTAGTGATTGTGGCTCGTTCCCAAACCAAACTACAGCAACTTGCCCAAGATTTACAAGCCACCTATGGGATTCAAGTTGAGGTTATTCCCCAGGATCTTACCGCACCTGATGCCGTCCCACACGTCTTTGAAATAGTCAATCAGAAAAATATTTCCATCGATTTACTGATTAATAATGCTGGGTTTGGCGACTACGGTGCCTTTAGTCAGACGTCTCGGCGTAAACAGCTAGAGATGATTCAGCTTAATATCCTGGCGTTGGTAGACTTGACTTATCACGTTCTCCCCCAGATGCAACAACGAGGTTCTGGAATTATTATTAACCTCTCCTCAATTGCTGGGTTTCAACCGCTCCCGTATCTATCCATCTATTCAGCAACTAAAGCCTTTGTTCTTAGTTTCAGTGAGGCGCTTTGGGCAGAAAATCAGCACACGGGTGTTAAAGTTCTGGCAGCTTGTCCTGGACCAACGGAAACGAACTTTTTCACCACGGCGAATTTTGCCGAATATGCTCCTGAGAGTTTAAAACAGCAACAAACCGATTCCCCAGAGGTAGTGGTTCAGGAAATTCTCCAGGCTCTAGATGCTGATGATTGTACGGTAGTAACAGGGCGGTGGCAGAATAATTTTATCGTTAATCTGCCCCGATTATTGCCCAGAAAAACCTTGGTGCAGATTGTCGAACAGCAATTTCGTCCTCAAAAATAAAGAAAAAGGGAACAGGGAACAGGGAACAGGGAACAGGGAATTCAAGAGCGGCTGATATCAGTTATTGGGGAAGAGGTAATTGGGAATATTCTCTCTCATCACCCCCTGCTCCCCCTGCTCCCCCTGCTTCCCCTGCTCCCAGACGCGCCATGGCGCGTCTCTACATGCTCCCCTAACGGGCTAAATCAGAATAGAGGTTTGCTCGGAAGCGGTGACTGAGAGTCCTTCTAAAATTAAGGATGGGGTATAACATGGACCATTCCAATCCGCATCTTCACCGAGGGCAATAATCTGCTTAAGGGCGGTATAGACGTTACCCGCGACCATAG
>NZ_JAVJZI010000257.1:0-6259 GCF_040223135.1 Coleofasciculus sp. G3-WIS-01 | reverse complement strand
CATCTAGGGGCAGGTTTAGCTCAGTTATAGGTTAAACCCGCCCCGACAGATGGCATTACGGCAAATCTGACGCTGAGGAACCTTCATAATTATCGGCAAGGCAGTGATACAGTTGATAATTATAACCATCCACCCCTACCTTATTCTGAGAAGAATCTTCAGTATAACAGTTGGGTAAATCGGCTACCGTCGCTTTAAAGTTAACTAGCCATATATCTAGAGGGCGTGGCATTTGGGCGAGTGTTTGTTTAAGAGTTATTGAGGCGGGACAGGTTAACCCTTGACAGCGATATTGGTCTTGATGAGCCAGGAGAAATTGAGGATTATTAATAGCAGATGAGTTATGATTCCTCAACTCCCAAGCAATTCCCATTATTTCCCCCGTTTGCACTAAGGTATTATGGGTAGTCGCAATGAGAACGGGTAAAGGGGAGGCTTGCTCAATAATCGGTACTAAAAGGTCGGGACGATAATATTTTTGATAGCCTAAGTTATTGACTACCGTAATCCCACTCAATAGTCCCATTACTCCAACCATCACTACGACGATTTGACCTCGGTTTCGCCAAGGGGAAAGGTTGGGTAACCTGTGAGATGTTTTCCATATCACCGCTAACGCGGCGGCGATTAAGAGGATAACAGCCGGAAAATAAACAAAGTGATATCGTGCGCCTCTGGTCAAGTCTTTGCCTAGAATATAAGTTATCGCAAAAAATAGCGCGATCGCACTCAAGACAAACCCCGCTAAAACCCCAGTCTCCCAGCGCGTTTGTGCCTGTCGCACCAGGGTTTTACCCCCCCGATAGATAAAGGGAATTACCCAGATAAAGAACCCCATCATTACCACCCCAGCCGCCAGCACAACTTCCAGGGAAGACGATTCTACAGGTAACAGCGACACCATCGTAATCCAAGCCGCCAACGTCTGAAAAATCGGATTAATCCAACTCAACAGACTTTCACGGTTGAGCATCATCCAATCCGCCATCTGGGGTTCATACCCTCCCTGCAGTACAGGTAGCCACACCAAACCACCAACCCCTGTTCCCATCGCCGCCGCCAAAATCCGCCACCACGTTAAAGAGTTTGCGGCTGACGTCTTCTCTAGGTATGACTCACCGGAGGTTTCCCTACCACTAGATAATCTAGTATTCCCAATACTACTCGGATAAGCTTTAAATGTAATTTCTGCTCCCCCAGCTCCCCCAGCTCCCCCAGCTCCCTCTGCTATCCCTCGTTTCCACCTAAGACGATAATGCCACAACCCCAATCCCATCAGGGCAATTCCTTCAGCAAAAAGGGTCAAACTAAAAAAGTAGTGGGTAGCGATACCAAAACTATTCACCAGAACCCAAGCCAATACCACCCCAATGGGTAGAGGTGTTCGGCGTTTGAGATGCTGTACCGCCACGACTAAGCAACTAAGAGACGTGATAACCCAAATAATACCTAACGTATAATGACGGGCTTCCTGTGCCAAATAAATCCCAAACGGAGACAGCGCCATCATCGCAGCGGCGAATTGCGCCACAACCTGGGAACGAAACGCCAACCAGCCGAATCCATACATGGCTGGGATAGAGAGAACACCAAAAAAAGCCGGGAGCGATCGCGCCGCCCAAAGTGAGATATACTCTCCTGAAGTGGGAAATAACTGCATCCACCCATGGGCGAGCATGAAATAAAGTGGCGGATGGTGATCCTCAGTTAACAGAGTATGCCAGACTACTCCCACGCCAGCTTCTGGGTTAGGTTTTAGAGGGTGTAACAGCGTCTCTAAAGAAATCCCTTGATCTAGGGGTACAGCCTGAAAACTATTGCCCAAGCTAAACACCAGTGTCGCAAACTCATCTGTCCAAGGGGACTTCAGGGTAAGATTGGTGAAGCGCAAAGCCGCACCAATAGCAATCCATACCAGTAGCAGGAGTAGATTAAACTTTTTTCGGGACTGCAAAATATTCAAAGGGAACAGAGGAGCAATTTTCCAGATATAGCAGACTACGCCTGGAAGAGAAACGACCGACTATCTTGGACGATAAAGTCAGTATTCAGTCCTAAATTCTAGTACAAAGAACCCGCTCCTAGCCAATAACAGACGTGTCATGGCACGTCTCTAAATAATTTCTTGATTAACGTTCTAGGCGACATTTTTGCTCATCTGGGCAATCTAAACCCTTTTGATGTTGAGCAACTAAGGTGGCTAAACTAGGGCGTCCTGTCAATTTTAGGCGTAAGTTTGCCCAGATAGTATAAATCTGATTGGCTAAAACATTGAGGATAGGTAGGCGAGTTGGCGCATAAATCCAACCCATCCCTAGAATCTCGTAGATGGAACGAAATACTTCAATATTTTTGATAATTTTACCATCTGGTAATATGGCATGAATGCGTCCCATTGCCGTTTCATAATCAATCCCGCCATGGTCTTCAGGATTATAGGATTCATCGGCAATATCGACAAATGAGACTAATCCTCGACCCGCATCTCGTTGTTGGAGAAAGTTAACTTCTCGTAGACACAAGGGACACTCACCATCGTAGAGTAGCTTGATTTGCCAGGATGGGGCTTGTTGATTAGAGCGGGTTATTGTTTCAGCGCTAGACATCAATGTTTTTCTTCGTTTGTCAACGGTTTTATAGCTATATTAACAAATCTTAATAAATAGAGATTGCCCTGTCAACTTATCTCTTTGAAGAAAGCCCCAACCATAGCCTGTTACCTGTTCCCTGTTCCCTGATTACCAAGGATTACCAATTAGGGTAAAGGAACTCCAATAATAAGGATGACTGTAGTTTTGGTTAATCGACGGAAAATCAGAGGGTAAGGGAATACTACTCTTAGTGGTAATTAAGCGATCGCCTTCTCGTTTCACTTCACCTCTAAGCATTGCCAGTTGTGACTTTCGCAAGGCTTCGGCTTTAGTTGAACTTTGTTTGAGTTCCTCGTAAAATGTACTCATCAATCCCAGTGTCCCCTCATCGCTAACATACCAGAGACTGCCCAAGGCTGACTTGACTCCAGATTGTACTGCTAATCCCGTAAATCCTAACTCGGCTTCCTCATCGCCTAAAGCTGTGCGACAGGCACTTAAAACTAAAAGTTCCACGGTTGGTTTATGCCAATCTAACCGCCACATCTGATCCAATGTGAGTTTATTGTCCCCCCACAATTGGATATAGGAATCCATCGGTTTCCCCGGTTTAAATTCGGCATGGGTAGCTAAATGAACAATACCATAGGTCGCTTTGCGCCGAGCTTGCTGGAGATTATTCAAGGTAAACTCTTCATTGAGGAAAGATTCACCATCCCACACCTGATCTGCAATCACGTGTAACTCGATGGGAACACTGGGTAAAGGCGCCTTATCTGGAAACTTTGAAGCCCCCATTGCCAAAACCGAATCATTTTTGACATCTTGATAACGAGTATCGGTGAGACTGAGGCTAGGCATTAAGCCGACACTATAGTTTTCAATGATAAACTGCTTACCATCATACAAGGCGGCAATGGGTATGGAACGCAACCCTGTATCCATAACAAATGCCAAATGTTTGATATCTTGGGCGGCTAAATCGGCGGCTATGGGTTTAATTAACCATTGATACATCTGGTAAGCCGGTGGCAGATAGTTACGGTCATCGATTACATTCGTTACAGTGCGGCGAAATTGAGCTGCCATGTTGAGGACTTCTGCTCTCGTTACATTAACCGATCGCCGGATAGGTTGTCCATCGGCAGAAATGAGAATTAATTCTAGGCGATCGCTCGGTTGCGGGGTTAGCGATCGCAATAAACTGCTATTATTGGGCGCAACGTCTACGCCTTCAGGCACCGCGCTAATCGTTTGTGGGGCAAATACTACATAAATCACCGCCGACTTCACCCCTGTTGCTGCTGCATTTTGGCGTAATATTTCTCGCGCTTGTTCTAAGGTAATCCCTGCCCGTCTTTCTGTGCCAAAATACTTTTCATAATCTCGACTAAATAAGTTATCAATCTCCATCACCCCAGATTCATCCTTTTCAACTGGGGGTTGATTTTTCTTGGAATCAGTGGTGGTTAAATCAATGGGGTTAACGGGGATATTTGAGGTTTCGTCAACACTAATAATCCGAATATTGCCTTCAGTGTGGGTAAAGGGAAAGGATTGGAAAGGGGCGATAGTAAACTCACCACTGGTAATGGCAGCAGCTGTGCCGTTAATTGTGGCATCTCCCACATCAAAGGGAATGATGCCTTCTCCCCCATGACGAATCGTGATATCGCCGCCACCCTTCCCACCGGCTGTAGAAATGCTGGTTTCCCTACCATTGTGGGGAAAACTGCCCATTGCCCGAAAGACGCGATCGCTCTCTATCTCGACATTGCCCCCTCTACCATTACTTCCCCCCCGTGCGTTAATCGAATTCACCTGGATATCTTCACGGGGATCAAGCATAACATTACCGCCATCGCCGATATTACCACTGGAATTAATTTTCCCAGCATCAATACTTACCTCTGCCTCGACCACAATATCACCACCAATCTCCGCCGAGGAATCGAGGTTACGACTCTTTACCGTATCCTGATTACTGGTGAGACGAATATCACCCCCATCCGTCGTAATATCAACCGTAGTTAGATTGTTGCGAGTTGTCAGTTCAACCGCTCCCCCAGAGGTTTGCACATCCTGTAGATTAATTGTGCCAGTTCCTGTTATATGCTTCAGACTAGCCACCCTAATCGAATCATTCGCCGTGAGGTTATTGGCATTAAAAATAGTTAGATTACCCAGTGGGTTAATATCACCAACGCTATCTTGAAACGTGATATTCCCCATTCCAGCCGCCAGATTTAGATTAGCAGAACTTCCGTTCCCGTTGAGCCTATTATGAAACGTAATATCACTCCCACTCGTATTCAGAGTAGTCTCACCTGTAAGCGTAACCGCACCATTTAAGTCAATCGTACCAGTTGTTGTGCTAATAGTCCCAGCCAGATTGACTGGACTCGTGCCATTTTGCTCAAATCCCCCAGTCAAATTAATGGTAGTTGTGAGATTTAGACCCCCATTAATCGTCAGGGTATCCAGTGGGGTAATATTGCCAACAGGGTTATTAAAAGTAATACTATTCGTGCCAGTAGACAGTTCGAGATTGTGATTTCCATTAAGCGTATTATTAAAGAGAATAGTCCCCGCACCACCTGTATTTAAAAAAGTATCACCAGTTAGAGTAATCGGCGCATTAAATTCTAGGCTACTGTTTGTCGTCGTAATTTGACCTGCCAACTCCAACGCTTCCGTGATATTCAGTTGCAATCCGCCTTGGAGATTAAGTTCTATTGTCTCCGGGAGAGTTAGAGTACGACTAGAGATAGTGAGATTGTCAATTGATTCAAAATTCGCGGTTTCCTCGATAATTACCCCGCCATTTAATCCCTTATGTTCAATCGTCAGGTGGTTTGTATTGATATTACCGTCTAGAGTAATATCACCGCTTTGATTATGGGTTAACCCCTCACCTGTATTCAGGGTAATATTAATATCTCCCTCACCCGTATCCAATGTTATTCCATTTGCCAATAGGATTTTCGCGTTACCCCTATCTCGGTGGGAATCAACCACCCCATTTGCCATAGTTTCGTTGGCAATTAAGTTTAAATCACCATTATCTGTAAGAATATCAGCATTAATCATGATGCTGCGTCCAGCTTGAAACGTTAAGTCTCCTCCATTACCGTCAGGATTATCTATAATCAGGCGACTATTGAGAGTAATATCATTATTGGCTTGCAGTACAACGGCTGTACCCGTATTTAGAGTACGTTGTAAAAAAGAGGGAGAGAACGTTACCGAAGCACCAGGTAAGTTAGCAAATGTCAGATCTGTGGGGACGCCGGCTGTTACTCGACCACTACCTTCGTTAGCAAATTGTACCCAAAACGTTTCATTAACTGAGTCATTAACAACTGTATCTAAACCTGAATTAGACTGGCGACCAATAATACTATTTTCATCGCTTATACTGTTTGTACCCTCCCAAGTTTGTCCATTACTTCCATCCATCAAAGTAACGGCACCCCGACTATTACTCCAAAATGGACTACTGATTAAATAATTCCCATTTTCTAGGTCAGTTACGCCACCACTACCCACTTGGTCATTCTCTGTTAGACCAACTAAACTATTAGCTTCAGTAATCTCTTCATTAGCCGTGGGGATAGTACCATCACGCCAAGTAACCGCTCCGCGCTGATTATTCCAGTCGGGGCTAC
>NZ_JAVJZI010000255.1:0-14772 GCF_040223135.1 Coleofasciculus sp. G3-WIS-01 | reverse complement strand
CTTAGCTGTACAACCACCAAATCAAGGCGCGAAGGCTTCTCCCCTACAGGGTTAATCTATTGATGGTTTGATTTGGGTCAGGGCGAAGCATTCGCGATGAACACTTAGCTGTACAACCACCAAATCAAGGCGCGAATGCTTCTCCCCTACAGGGTTAATCTCGGTGAAACCTAAACCCTGTCGTCGGGTATGGCAAAATTAAACGTAAAACCCACGATTTCCATGACAGCAATCACTTCCTCCCTACCCACTCAATACGATCCCACGACCACTGAAGCCAAGTGGCAACAGTTTTGGGAAGAACAGGGCGTCTTTCAAGCCCACCCTGAACAAGGGGGTGAACCCTATTCCATGGTGATTCCACCGCCCAACGTCACGGGTAGCCTGCACATGGGTCACGCCTTGGGACAAACGATTATGGATATCCTGGTGCGCTATAACCGGATGAAGGGGTGTAATACGCTGTGGTTACCGGGGACTGACCATGCGAGTATTGCGGTGTCCACGATTTTAGACCGACAACTGAAAGCCGAAGGTAAAACTCGTCAAGAGGTGGGACGGGAAGATTATCTGAATCGCGCTTGGCGATGGAAGGATGAATCAGGGGGTTGGATTGTTAACCAATTGCGTCGCTTAGGGGTGTCGGTGGATTGGTCGCGGGAACGGTTCACTATGGACGAAGGTTTGTCTAATGCAGTAATTGAAGCCTTTGTCCAACTCTACGACGCGGGACTGATTTACCGGGGTGAGTATATGGTGAATTGGTGTCCCCAGTCTCAGTCGGCGGTTTCGGATTTGGAGGTGGAAAATAAGGAGGTTAATGGACATCTGTGGCATTTTCGTTATCCCCTGACTGAGGGAAATGGGTCAGTGGAAGTGGCGACGACTCGACCTGAAACGATGCTGGGTGATACGGCGGTGGCGGTTAATCCCCAAGATGAACGCTATCAGCATTTAATTGGCAAAACCTTAACCTTGCCGATTATGGGGCGAGAGATTCCGATTATTGGGGATGAGTTGGTTGACCCTAGCTTTGGTACGGGGTGCGTGAAAGTGACTCCGGCTCATGATCCCAATGACTTTGAGATGGGCAAACGCCATGACTTGCCGTTTATTAATATCCTGAATAAAGATGGTACGCTCAATGAAAATGCTGGGTCTTTTCAAGGACAAGACCGATTTGTGGCTCGGAAAAATGTGGTGCAGCGACTAGAGGCGGATGGATTCCTGGTCAAGATAGAAGATTATCACCATACCGTTCCCTATAGCGATCGCGGCAAAGTCCCCGTTGAACCTCTATTATCCACCCAATGGTTCGTTCAGATTCGTCCCCTAGCTGATCAAGCGCTGGAATGGCTGGATCAGCATAACTCCCCCGACTTTGTTCCTGAACGCTGGAAAAAAGTTTACCGAGACTGGTTAGTAAAATTAGAAGACTGGTGCATCTCTCGCCAACTCTGGTGGGGACACCAAATTCCGGCTTGGTATGCGGTGAGTGAAACCGGGGGAGAAATTACCGATAGGACACCGTTTATCGTGGCTCACAATGAAGCCGATGCTCAAGAAAAAGCTTTATCACAATTTGGCGAAGATGTCAAGCTCATCCAAGATCCCGATGTGCTCGACACTTGGTTTTCATCCGGCTTGTGGCCCTTCTCAACTATGGGTTGGCCCCAACAGACGCCGGATTTAGAGACTTATTACCCCACCACCGTGTTGGTTACAGGCTTTGATATCATATTCTTCTGGGTTGCCCGGATGACGATGATGGGGGGTTATTTTACGGATCAAATGCCATTCCAAACCGTTTACATCCACGGCTTAGTCCGGGATGAAAATAACAAAAAGATGTCCAAGTCGGCAAATAATGGCATTGATCCGCTGATCCTGATCGAGAAATATGGTACAGATGCACTCCGTTATACCTTAGTCCGAGAAGTCGCTGGTGCGGGTCAAGATATTCGTTTAGAGTATAATCGCCAGACCGATGAATCGGCGTCAGTGGAAGCCTCGCGCAACTTTGCCAATAAACTGTGGAATGCGGCGCGGTTTGTGATGATGAATCTAGATGGCAAACCTCCCCAAGGGTTGGGTTCGCCACTGGAACAGGAAAGGGATAAATTAGAATTAAGCGATCGCTGGATTCTCTCCCGCTTTTATCAAGTCGTCACTCAAACCCGTCAAGAGCTAGAGGGTTACGCTTTAGGAGAAGCCGCCAAAAAACTCTATGACTTTATCTGGGGTGACTTTTGTGACTGGTATATTGAACTGGTTAAACAACGGTTGCGCCAAAAGGGAACTCAATCGCGGCAAATTGCCCAGCAAACCCTGGCATACATCCTCGATGGTATCCTGAAACTCCTGCATCCCTTTATGCCCCATATTACCGAAGAAATCTGGCATACCTTAACCCAAAAAACGGATGAATGTTTGGCGCTGCAACCTTATCCCGCCCTACCCGACTCGGAAGCAGAATCAGGCGCATTCCCTATTAATCAAGAATTGGAAAACCAGTTCGAGTTACTAATTGGCACAATCCGCACCATCCGTAACCTGCGTGCAGAAGCTGGGATTAAACCTGGGGCAAAAGCACCCGTGATTTTGCAAAGTGAAAATCCTGATGAACGTGAGATTTTAGACAAAGGTGAATCCTACCTGCAAGACTTAGGCAAAGTCGATACCTTAACCATTGTGCCAGCCTTAGAGCAAGAACTCAAAACCACAATGGCGGGTGTGATTGGCACCATTCAAGTGATTATTCCGCTAGCGGGTTTAGTCGATGTCGAGACACTTCGCGCTAAGTTAGAAAAAGACCTCAGCAAAATCGATGCCGAAGTCAAATCTCTATCTAGTCGTTTGGCGAATCAAAACTTTGTCAACAAAGCCCCCGCCCCTGTTGTGCAGGGTGCTAAGGATGCATTGAGTGAGTCTGTGCATCAAGCCGAAATTTTGCGCGATCGCCTAAAAAGACTCTAACTCTAAAGCGATGATAAATTATTACTTCTTGACGATCAATTCCTTACTGATTAACGACCAACAACTAACAGGCTATGCTACATCTGGGTGAAGTGCAAAACAACGACAATGGCGGCGGCATTGAACTCCAATTGCTAGCCCGTCAAGAATCTGATGACTCCTGGGCACTCATTAATCCACCAAAAAGCCTTTCGTTCTCATCAAATGAGGCGAACTCCTTTAATCAAGGCTTGTTAGTGTTGGTAGATATTTCTGACAATCAAGACGTTGTGAGTATTTACTCGGCGAAAGAGTGGGTGTTAAACTTCATCCAACGATATCTAACTATCGGGATTACGCCCATTTTCTTACAGGAAGAATTGACTCGCACCGAACAATGGCGACAGGATTTGACCCTACAAAGTCAAGATTTAACCCGCCAGCGTGCCGAAATGGAAGCCCGTCGTGAAAACATTCAAGCCTTGGAAATTGAATTAAAACTCAAAGAGCAACAAATTGAAGAACGGGAGGCTAAGTTACAGGAGCAATTAAAAAAGTATAACATCACTCTTCCGGATGAAGACGCAGGGGAAGCAATGTAGAGACGCGCCAAGGCGCGTCTCTTAGCAGGGGAAGCAATGTAGAGACGCGCCATGGCGCGTCTCTTAGCAGGGGAAGCAGGGGGAGCAGGGGGAGCAGGGGAAGCAGGGGGAGATGGGGAAGATGGGTGAAGCTGAGAGAGAAGAGACATTCCAATAAAACATCTTTTGTAGGGGCGAGTTTTACCACTAACATTTATTTAGTTTTCACCCTGATGTGACTAAATGTAATCAGTGCCACTAACCTCTCACTTCCCTACCCCCCTCTCTCCAATAAATCTGTGAAATCAGTGTCACTAACCTTTCACTTCCCTACATCCCTCTCTCCAATAAATCCGTGAAATCAGTGTTTTGACATAAGACGAATCACCAATCGCCGAACTCAGGATTATTTGAATCATCACGATTAGGATCAGATATAAACCCTGAACGATGACGATTGGCTGCAATCGTAAAGTCATCCTCAATATAAAATGTCACCTGAACCGGACCATATTCTTCCTCAATCATGCCCTTAATTCGTTCCACCAGTAAAGAGGTTACACCAGCAAATTCAGGATGGATGATCAGGTGCATTTGAATATACACATAACGCCCCACAATTCCCCGTGAGCGAATGTGATAACAGTGAGTGATTCCGCCAACTTGGTGAGCGATTTGCGCTAGAATTTCTGGGGCGATCGCAGTTGGCTCAACCAGTAGGGGAAACTGCCAATTCACAACCTGCCAGCCATTCCTCACCGCCACCAGAACCAGTACAATGGCTAACACCACATCCAGCCAAACTAACCCCGCCCCGACTCCCACAAGCCCCAGGAGTACGATGAGAGTTAGGCAGACATCCAGCAAGAGTTGTCGGGCATTAAACTGCACAGCCGCACTTCTGAGTAGTTTAGCTTGATACAGTCCCACTAATGCCAACCCTAAACTGGTAATCACCACGACGCCGAGTAATTGAATCAGGGGTAAACTTACCCGAACCGGTAACGTCAGCAAGTCGCCTGAGGCTTGGTTGAACAACTGTTGAATTGATATTCCCCAGACATTCAATCCGGTAAACCCAAAAAAGCCAATCAGTAAAAATAGGATCAGGGTTTCCCACTTACCATGACCATATACCGATCGCCGTATGGGATGCTCATTCGCGATCAGCTTATATAAACTCAGCAGGGTACTGAAGCTAACCAGTAACGTCTGCATCGATTCTGCCATGAGACTTAGCGATCGCGTCGCCCAAGCCGCAGAAACTTTTACCGATAAAATAAATAAAGTTAGCCAGAGCGTCGTGAATAGTATCAGACGAGTTGTCTGAATGCGATGTGATCCTTCACTCATCTGTCACAAGGTAGTGAACCCAACGGGGGAAACTACCCAATCTTAAGCCCAATCTGTGCCTTCTTTCGCCAAGATTGCTAGGGATAGGGGAGCCGGGGTTGTAGAGACGTGCCATGGCACGTCTCCGGGGTTGTAGAGACGTGCCATGGCACGTCTCTACGCTGGGGGAGATGTAATCAGTGTCACTAACCTTTCCCTTCCCAACCCCACTTTCCAATAAATCCGTGAAATCAGTTTTTTGTCCAAGATTGAAGCCAATAAACTCGAACTCTATCCCCAGGATTTTTATCTCCCTTCATTACTAATTGGCTTAACCGCTATCTTTCGTCTCAAAGCTGAACAAAAAGATATTATGTTTACCTATCAGGCTTCTCCCTCTCTACCGGAATTTATTTATGCCGATGAAAAGCGACTGCGCCAAATTTTAATGGATTTGCTATCTAATGCAATAAAATTTACTGATACAGGTGGCGTTACCTTTAGCGTAAATAGAATTGAACAAGGACAAACCGATTGGGTAACGCTATCGCTCTACCCAACCTACTTGAGCGTTTTGTGCTCTCCCTGACATGCTCCCAAACCAATGATGATAAAATCGAGAGAGACGATTATTGGTTATACTGGGGAACAACGCCAAATTCTGATTGTTGATGATCGGTGGGAAAATCGTGCCGTTCTGGCTAATATACTGGAACCGATTGGCTTTAATGTCGTAGAAGCTACAAATGGAAAAGAGGGACTAGACAAAGCCCACCCGTTTCAACCTGATTTAATCGTAGTGAGTATTGTGATGCCTGTAATGGATGGTCATCAAATGACGCAACAATTGCGCCAATTTCCTGGGTTTCAGGATACGCCTTGCCATTCACTCCATGAAATTGGCTGAAGATTTTAATTATAAATAAATTCTCAAGTCAAGTTAATTGACCAGGGTTGTTTTTTTCATAACTCTTAAAGTCCTGAGATATACTTTATTATTGTCTCTAGGCAAAATCATATTTTCTGTTCCATATTCTCGGTTTCCCATTCCTTGTCGTCTTTATGTTCAACCCTATTAAATCTCTAAACAGTATTCTAACTAACGTGGCGGGAAACCTGCCTCTGCGAACGGTTTTGATTGTACCTTTTGTGCTGCAAATTGTGGGAACGGTGGGATTGGTGGGGTATCTTTCCTATAAAAATGGTCAAAGGGCAGTTGAAAACATAGCCTATCAGTTAATCGATGAAGTGGATAAGCGCGTCGAGCAAAATGTGTACCATTATCTGGAAATTCCTCACCAGGTTACTCAAAACCTTGCCGCTGCTATTCGTACTGGGGTTGTAGACTGGAAAAATTTTCCGGGTTTAGAACGCTACTTCGCCCAGCAACTCCAAATCTATACCACGGTGAGTAGTATGGCAATCGTCACTGAGGAACGAGAATTCTTGAATGTAGCCAAATTATTAGCAAGTGATTCTTTAGTTATCCGTGTTTTAGATCAATCGACGAACTACGCCTTTCACTACTATACTGCCGATCTTCAGGGTCAGCGAATTAAACGAACCCAAGTTAGATATGACTTTGAGCCCCACAATGATCCACCCCAAGGTGATTCTTGGTATCAAGCTACAAAGCAAGCAGGTAAAGGAATTTGGCATCCGCTTGTTAGTTTATCCCAGGGCGTTGATCAACCCCTATTGCTGATCGCTAATTTTTTGCCGTTTAATGACTCAGAGGGGACGTTTCAAGGGATTTTGGTCGCTACCTTTTTTCTGCCTGAGTTGGCTGAGTTTCTAGAGGGTGTGGAAGTGGGACAAACGGGTCAAGTCTTCATCATTAATCAAAAAGGAGAACTGGTTGCTAGTTCTACGGGTGAAATCCCCTTTAAGCCAGATTTAAAGGCAGATTATCGGAAAAACTTAAATCCTCAAGACTGGCGGCTACCTATTCAACAGAGTAGGAATCCTCTGACTAAAGCGTCTGTAAAATTTCTATTGAATCAGGTGAAGCAGTGGTCTACAATCAAGCAGGCTCAAAATTTTAAGTTTACATTTAAACACAATCGCTATTTCCTGCAAGTTAATCCGATTCAGGATCAATCTGGGTTGAACTGGTTAATTGTCACCGTTGTTCCTGAATCTGACTTTATGGCAGAGATTCATGCTAATACGCGCACCACGATAGGATTGTGTGTTGCAGCATTAATTGTGTCTATTGTAGTGGGAATTCGTACCGCTCGCTGGGTGACGAAACCGATTCTACAATTAAATAAAGCCGCTGACGCGATCGCACGGGGAGAATGGCAGCAATCAATCGCCATTAACCGGGGGGATGAAGTCGGTCAACTGGCAGCATCATTCCAGACTATGGCAGCGCAACTACAACAGTATTTTACTCAACTTCAATCCTCTAATCAAGCCTTAACTCAAAGTGAAAGCCAATTGACTCAAATTCTGGAAGCGATACCGGTGGGCATATCAGTTCATGATATTAACGGACAATTAACTTATGCCAACGAAAAGTCAAAAGAGTTACTGGGAATTGAGACATTACCTGACGCCAAAACTGAGGAATTAGCCGTAACTTATCAGGTTTATCAGAGCGAGAGTAATCAATTGTATCTGGTGGGAAATATGCCCGTAGTTCGCGCTCTGAACGGGGAAAAAACGATGGTGGAAGACCTGGAAATTCATCAACCGGATCATATTGTTCCCTTGGAAGTTTATGGAACACCTTTATTAGATCAAACCGGAACAATTATCGGCGCGATCGCAGCCTTCGCTGATATCACAGAACGCAAGCGAGCCGAGACTCTCCGACGGAATTACAATCGTACTCTAGAAGCCAACGTCGCTCAACGAACTGCCGAATTAGTTGAAGCAAATGAACGATTACAACAAGAAATGGCTGGGCGTCAGTTACTCGAAGGCAAACTGCATAGTTCTGAGCAACAAATTCGGACGATTTTTGAAGCGATTAACGATATTGTCCTGATCATTGATCATCAAAAAAGCGTTCAAGTTGCACCGACGAAGCGAACGTACTTGTCCCCGGAAGACAGTAACCTGCTTAATGTAATTATCGAGCAATTTTTTGAGGATGCACAGGATCGTTGGTTTACCCAAGTTCAACAGGTATTAGAAACTGGGCAGACAATCTATTTTGACTATAATTTAAGCTGGGATAATCGCCAGACTTGGTTCACTATCTCCATTGCTCCCTTGTCTGATCAGTCGGTGATTTGGGTAGCGCGGGATATTAGCGATCGCAAACTTGCCGAAGACGCTCTGCGTACCAGCGAGTACCTGTATCGCGCCATGGCTAGAAACTTCCCTAATGGGGCAATTTTCCTGTTTGACCCTAACCTACGCTATTTAGTAGCAGATGGTCAGGCGTTAGCACAAGCGGGATATAGCTGGGAAGCGTTGCACGGGAAAACCCTCTGGGAGGTTTTACCCCCAGCAACTTGTGTCATGGTTGAGCCACTCTATCATGCTGCTTTGGCGGGAATTGAGCAGACTCAAGAAATTAGCATCGGAGGTTTAACCTATTTGTGCCAGAGTACGGCGGTGAGAAATGATGCTGGAGAGGTGATCGCGGGGATGGTCGTTACTCAGGATATCACCGAGCGTAAGGAGTTTGAACAAGCTTTAATCAGGAGCGAGAACCGCTTCCAAGAAATTGCCAGCACCGTGAGTCAATTCTTCTTTGTCCGCTCCGCGAGTTCCGGTAAGTTTCTTTACGTCAGTCCATCTTACGAAAGGATATGGGGACGCTCCTGTGAGAGTCTATATCAAAACCCCGAATCTTGGATAGAGGCGGTACATCCAGAGGATCGTGCGTCGGTTCTTGATTCCCTTAGCCAACAGTTTCAAGGACATCCGGTGAAGCGGGACTATCGAATAATTCGAGCCGATGGTGAACAACGCTGGATTACCGGTGATATTTCTGTAGTACGAGATGAGGCGGGAGAACCGGTGCGGTTTGTCGGCTTGGTAGAAGATATTACCGAACGGAAACAAGCCGAGGAAGCATTACGAGAGCGGGAGGAAGAGTATCGTCGGATTGTCGAAACCGCTGATGAGGGAATTTGGAGTATCGACATGGACGGGAATACAATATTTGTTAACCCGAAAATGGCGCAAATGCTGGGGTATTCTGTTGAGCAGATGCTGGGACAATCCATGTTTGCCTTTATGGATGAGGAGGGGAAAGGGATTGCTAACTGGAATTTAGAGCGTCGCCGTCAGGGTATTCATGAAAAGCATGAATTTAAGTTCCGCCGCCGTGATGGTTCGGAGTTGTGGACATTAATCGCCACAACTCCGATTTGTGACTCGTCGGGACACTGTACGGGAACCTTAGGGATGATTACCGATATTACTGATCGCAAACAAGCGGAAGAAGCCTTACGCTACAGTGAGCAACTGTACCGTACTATGGCAAAACACTTTCCCAATGGGGCAATTTTCTTGTTTGATCAGGATCTCCGGTATTTAGTGGCAGATGGTCAAGGATTAGGTCGCTCCGGCTCAGGATATAGTCGAGATGTACTAGAAGGAAAAACAATTTGGGAGGTTTTATCTGACCAAGAATGTGCCGTAGTTGAACCCCTGTATCGTCAGGCTTTAGCCGGGATAGAAAAAAGCCTGGAAATGCCCTATCGAGATCGGATTCAGCTCCTGCAAACGCGGGCGGTGCGAAATGAGGCGGGAGAAATTCTTGCCGGGATGGTTGTCGCCCAGGATATCACGGAACGGAAGCAAACCGAGGAATCCTTAAGAGAAAGTGAAACATTTTTACGCAGTATTTACGAGGGCATTGAAGCGGCTGTCTTTATCGTTGATGTTCTGGAAAATGGTAACTTTCGCTATGTTAGCATTAACCCGACTCATGAACGGATGTCTGGTCTTCGCTGCTCAGAAATACAGGGAAAAACACCACAAGAAATATTAGCACCAGACATTGCCGAGGCGGTGTGTCAACGGTATCGTCACTGTCTGGCGGCGGGAGAAGGGATAACCTATGAACATTCGCTACAGATTAACGAAAAAGACTCTTGGTGGATTAGTAATTTAACTCCCCTGAAAGACAGTAACTCCCGCATCTATCGACTAATTGGCACGAGCTTTAATATTAGCGATCGCAAACAGGTTGAACTCCAATTTAAGGAAAATCAAAGGTTTATCGAAAAAATCATCAATACTTCGCCACAACTGCTTTACCTATTTGACCCAACAGCGGGAACCGATCTGTATATTAATCAACAATCCCTCGATATATTAGGTTATACCCCCGAAGAAATTATCTGCCGGGGGATGGAGTTTTTCCTGGATGTCCTCCATCCCGATGACTTGCCTTTAATTGAGCGGAATATAAACTTTTGGCAAACGGCATCAGATAGCGATATTTTATCCACCGAGAGTCGATTTCGCCACAAAGATGGCTCGTGGCGCTGGTTACTTTCACGGGAAGTGGTGTTTGAGCGGGATGAAACGAATCGGGTGATTAAAATTTTGGGAACCTCTCAGGATATCACCGAACTCAAAGAAGCCGAGGATGCTTTGCGACGCTATGAACGGATTGTTTCATCGACAACTGATGCCATTTCTTTGCTGGATATGAATTACACTTATCAGATTGTCAATCAAGCCTATTTAGATTGGAATCAAAAAGGATATGACGAAATTGTCGGACATTCGGTGAGTGACTTGATGGGAGAGGAGGTATTTGAACAGGTGATTAAACCGAATTTAGATCGATGTCTGGCAGGTGAAACGGTAACCTATCAAGAGTGGTTTGATTATCCGGGGGGGAAACAGGAATTTATCAGCGTCACCTATATCCCTTACCTAGATGGAAATCAGAGGATTTCTGGTGTTGTGGTCAATTGTCGGAATCTTACCCAACTCAAACAAATTGAAACCAAATTGCGGCAAACTAATCAGGAAATGCAAGCGATTTTTGATGCATTTCCCGATATCCTGTTTCGTCTGGCGGCAGATGGTACGATTCTAGATTTTCGCACCAAAAACCCTGAGTTCTATACCTCACCAGAATCATGTCTGAATCATAACATTCAAGAGGTATTACCGACTTCAGCAGGCGCAAAACTCTATGGGGCGATTCAGCAAGTTTTGGCAACGGGATCACTGATCAGTGTAGAGTATTCTTTACCCTTTAATCAGGGTGAACAATACTTCGAGGCGCGAATGGTTCCCCTGAATCACAATCAGGTAATTGCCCTGACTCGCAATATTAGCGATCGCAAACAGGCTGAACTTGCTCTAGCCGCCTCTAAAGCTCGATTTGCGGGTATTCTGGAAATTGCTAATGATGCGATTATTTCCGTAGACGCCCAGCAACGAATTACCTTATTTAATCAGGGTGCGGAAAAAATGTTTGGCTACAAAGCAGATCAAGTATTAGGTCAATCTCTGGATTTACTCTTACCTCCTTGCGCCGCTACAATTCACCGTCAACACGTCACTAATTTTGCTGAATCTGTCGGTACAGCACGACAAATGGGAGAACGCAATGAACTTTTTGGTCGCCGCTACGATGGCACAGAGTTTCCCACAGAAGCCTCAATTTCTAAGCTGGAGATCAACGGCGAAATCTTATGTACAGCCATATTACGAGACATTAGCGATCGCAAAGCGGCTGAATTGCAATTGAGCCAGCAAAAAGAAATTCTCCAGACGATTTTTGATTATCTTCCCATCATGTTGTGCTTCTATAAAGATGGGGGAGATGTGCATTTTGTCAACCCAGCTTTTGAGCAGACATTGGGTTGGTCACTAGAAGAACTGCGAGATATTGGTGATGTTATAGCAGAGCTTTATCCTGACCCAGACTATCGCGCCTCTGTGTTAGAGTTTATGCTTAAATCTGATGGTACTTGGCAAGACTTTCAGGTTACCACTCGTACTGGTGAAATTCTAGAAACCACCTGGGCAAATATTCGCTTACCCGATGGTTCTACTGTGGGAATCGGTCAAGATATTACCGAACGCAAACAGGCAGAATTAGCCTTACAAGAGCGCGAATATAGGCTGCGTACCTTGGCAGATAATTTGCCTAATGGTTTAATTTATCAACTCGTTAGAGAACCCAATGGCAAGTTTCACTTCTCCTATATCACCGCCGGAATTGAACGATTAGTCGGAATTAAACCAGAGGAAATTATCCAGAATGCTAGTGTTTTGTTTAATCTAATTGTTGACGAAGATCGCCAGCTTAATTACCAACTAAATGAAGAATCATGGCGTAATCTTTCGCTTTATGAGATGCAGATGCGAAAGCGAACAGCTAGTGGTGATATTCGATGGTCTTATGTACGTTCCGCCCCCCGTCGTTTAGCGGATGGACGCACTGTTTGGGATGGGATTGAAATTGATATTACTGACCTGAAGAAAACCGAGATAGAATTAGCCAAAGCCAAAGATGCTGCTGAAGCCGCTAATCGTGCCAAAAGTGCGTTTTTGGCATCGATGAGTCATGAACTTCGCACGCCCCTGAATGGGATTTTAGGCTATGCTCAAATTCTTAAACCCAATCCTAATTTAACCCAAAAACAAAAGGACGGAATTGAGATTATCTACCAGTGCGGTCAACATCTGCTCACCCTAATTAACGATATTTTAGACCTGTCAAAAGTGGAAGCTGGTAAACTGGAACTCTATCCCGAAGAATTTCATTTCCCCTCCTTTATTGTCGGACTCTGTGAAATATTCCGCCTCAAAGCTACTCAAAAAGACATTACCTTTATCTATGACGCTCCCACACCCATTCCCCAAGTGATTTATGGGGATGAAAAGCGACTGCGTCAAGTCTTAATGAACCTGCTTTCTAATGCGGTTAAATTCACGGATAAAGGGAGTGTTACTTTTACAGTCATTGTTGAAATTATCACCACTCAAGACTATGGAATTGAGTCAAAATTCACTCAGGGCGGGTTGAGTCACATCCGGGCGAGTCAAGAAACGATAGAAGTGACACCCACGCCGACAGACTCAACAATGGCGGGTTTTGAACAAAGGTTATCATCAACAGATCCACAAGATAGGCTAAACCCGCCCCGACACACTCAAAAATTACAAAAGATTCGCTTCCAAATTGAAGATACGGGAATTGGCATGAGTTCCGAAGACTTAGAGAAAATATTCTTACCCTTCGAGCAAATTAAGGATAGTTCTCGCCGCCATGAAGGAACCGGATTAGGGTTAGCAATTACTCACAAACTCGTCGCCCTCATGGGGAGTAAAATTGAGGTTGAGAGCAGTGTTGGCGTGGGGAGTAAATTCGGGTTCGAGGTTGATTTACCCGCAGTTCCTGCTTCAGGGGAATTCATCCTAGAAAAACCGATGGATATGATTGTGGGTTATTCTGGTGCTAAACGCAAAATCTTGATTGTTGATGATCGGTGGGAAAATTGTGCCGTTCTTAAGAGTATTTTAGAACCCCTTCGCTTTGAGGTTCAAGACGCCACAAATGGACGAGAGGGATTAGAAAAAGCCTTGGAATGGCAACCCGATTTGATTCTGGTTGATATTGTGATGCCGGTTATGGATGGACACCAAATGACGCAACAGCTACGCCAACTCTCTGAGTTTATAAATACGCCAATTATTGCGATTTCTGCCAATGCGTTTGCCAATAACCGCGTTGAAAGTTTGGCTGCAGGCTGTACGGATTTCCTGACTAAGCCGATTGCGACAACAGATTTGCTCCAGAAAATTCAGGTGTATTTAAATGTGTCATGGGTTTATCAGGCGAAAGCAGAACAATCAAAACCATCTTCTGCATCTGGCGATATGGTAATCCCCTCTCAGGAGGAGTTAGTGGCTCTCTATGAAGCGGCGAGTCTGGGGGATGTCGCTGGCGTTGAGCAGGAAACTATGGGACTCCAAGATATGAATCCTGATTATATTCCCTTTGCCCTGGAAGTATTGGAAATGGCGGCTAATTTTGACTATGAAAAAATTGTTGATTTATTGGATAATTGTTTTGAGGATTGGTGATTTGTCTTATGTCTTATGTCCTTCGTAAGCCAGATCTCCGACAACTCCTACGAAGTCGGGCATCTGCCTGTGTACCTCACTTACTACCAAAAGCGCTATATGTTTTATGGCTTTATGCTAGACAAGTAGCAAGACATAGAAGTCGGGAACCTGGCTGTCGATTGGGAGATGAGGATAGTTTAATAGATCCTGGGAAAGTTAAATGAATTTTGAGTAAATTCACACTGGGAGCATATCAGTTTTGCACAAAATGTTCTCGTAGGTTGGGTAGAGCGCAAGCGTTACCCAACAGGCTAACGATGGCGTTGGGTTTCGTTCCTCAACCCAACCTACAAGAACTAATAGGGGGACGCAAGGGGGATCTATAACAGAAGAGGGGGATCTAAATAGGAAATAAAAATTTATGTCTAATGAATGAACCAGAATAATCAGCCACTCTGTTATAGTTTCATAATGCAAAACCTTCAAAAAATAACCATGAAAACTAAATCCATGATCAAAACTACTCGACAAGTCGTAATGAAACTCCTACCCGCACTCTATTGTGTAGTGTTAGTGGCATTAACTTGGACAGGCACATATTTTAATGCAATGCCAACAGCCCATGCTTTAACCGTAAAAACGACACCGTTTATCCTTGTCGAGTATTTTTGATCATGGATTTAGTTTTCATGGTTATTTTTTGAAGGTTTGGCATTCTGAAACTATAACAGAGTGGCTGATTATTCGGGTTCCTTCATTAGACATAAAAACTAAATCCATGATCAAAAATACTCGACAAGTCGTAATGAAACTCCTACCCGCAACATCTGTAGGTTGGGTTGAGGAACGAAACCCAACGCGATCGTTAGCCTGTTGGGTTTCGCTTGCGCTCTACCCA
>NZ_JAVJZI010000253.1:0-54961 GCF_040223135.1 Coleofasciculus sp. G3-WIS-01 | reverse complement strand
CCAACGGGTCGAATTAACAGCAGCAGCATCTTTTAAAGGTCTTTTAGCTTGAGCGAGAACTCTTTTTAAAACATCAGGCTTCTTGGCTAGAAATACATCGATATCTTTAGCCCCTTTCTTGATGTTGCACTTTTCGCAAGCTAGACACAAATTAGATATCCGATTACTACCACCTTTAGCTTTGGGCTGGATATGCTCTACCTGTAGAGGGACATTTTGAATGCCGCAGTAAGCGCATTTTCTTTCCCATTTATTAAGCAGGTACTCACGAACTTCGTAACCAGCCAGCTCCCCTTGTTGATATTCAACGCCGGATATTTCAGGGTTTTCCAGTTGCTGTAAATCAAACCTGACCAACTCCTGAACAACCACTTTTATTGGCGCTAACCTTGAGAGTTTATCAACCCAAGTTAGAGTTGTTCCTACACGATGTTGAAGACTTGGAGCTAACCAACCTTTAGGACGTGTTCTATTAAGAAATCGAGCCTGACGATAGCGTGTATGCCGATTCCGGCGTCCACGACGTAACGAGCGACGCGATTCTAGTGACATCTTGATTGCCTGTCCACGATGAGTTAATTCGGCTACCCAGATAAGATTTGAATCGGCGAGTATCGCCAATCCCGTCACTCTTGAGCCAGGATCAATTTTTAGGGTTAAAGGTTCTGGTGTGTCAACTACCTCCTTATTCAAAATGATTGTAAATGGATACAACTTAAAGACTTTGGCTTTGCTAGCATTCAGCAACTTCCGTGCTACTGATGGTTTGCAAGGGGTCAAGGGCTTGCGGTTTGTATCAAGAACAAAAACGTAATTGGGTTGTTTAGACATTGTTGTGTCTCTCCTTTTCAGTAACGTTAGCTTCGCCAATGTTATCGGTCGGTAACTATCCAAAAAGCACTGTTTCAGTGACCTTAAAACTGTTTAACTTTTCGGTTCTAGAGCAGGGAACTAGCTACGCATCCACTGGTAGGTCTTGAACACTTGCCGATAACGTAGACAATAAAGTCTTAGGCTGGTAAGCACGGCTTCAACTTACTTGGCTAAAGCCCCGCGTCTTTAGACCGGGGTTGCTTACCCTCTGGTTCTGAGGGAGAAGGAGACGGTTCCGAATCAGGACGATCCAAATTTTGAGCTTTGTAGAAGGTTTCTAAACTATCAGGATCGCCAACAAAGCGCCAGTGCCACGGTTCATAACTCACACCTTGGGGATTACCTTTGGGAAAGGATAACTCAAAGCTATAGTAAGCGGCATTCTTTTCCAGCCACTTAAAAGCCGCCGTATTCTCAAAATTGGTGTTCAGATTTGTGGCGGGTGTTCTGCCATCGCCAATATCGACAGCATAACCCGTGTGATGTTCGCTATAACCAGGAGGCGCACTCACTTCAGCCCGTTTTGTTGCGACTTGTCCCCTTTGCGCCTTGATGTCAAAAAACAAATGCTCCTGTTGTTCGGATGTACGATAGCCGGATATTGGTACTAATATCACACCATCGGCTTGAGCGGCTGCCCTCATCGCTTTAAATTTCTTTGCCGCCGCTTCTCGTAGTTTAATGCGACCATCTGAGGTAATGGGTTCGAGTTCGGATAGGGGGGCTTCTTCGTAGGGGAGGTGTCCCAAAAGATTATCGACGTCGTTATCACTCTCTTCTGGATTAGCTGGGGTGGAGGTATCCGTTGTGGTGGGTTGTGGGGAAGAGGTAACCCTTTGGGGGGATTGAGAGGTGGACGAGGATAGGATTAGCCCCAAAACGATCGCGCCGCCTCCTAATACTGCCATGATAATCAGAAACGGTGACAGGTGCGATCGCCGTCGGGTGTCGGGTGTATCCCGCACCGCTACGGGAATATCCTCCTCTGTTGATTCGGATAGGTTGGCGGGTTTTCCTGGAAAATCGGGGGTATTCAAAACTCCACTCCTGAGCGTACTAATCAAGCCAATTTCATTCTCTGTAGGTTGGCAACTTCACTTATGTAGTCTGTGCCAATTTGTTTTCTGAGAGACTGGCTTATTATCAAAACCGTTGTCTGTTTAATCATCCTCTAATGCTCAGTCTAGATCCAGAGCGTCTACAACCCTTGTTCCAACTTTACCTCCAGCTAGGGGGTGGTGTGGTACTCGGATGGGTGTTGGGACGTTTGATGCCCCAGTGGATACCAACGTTTATTGGTCAATTTCTGTTCTGGATTGGGGTTCCTATCAGTATTATTACGTTTCTACGGGGGGCGGATCTATCGGGAAAGATTTGGATTGCTCCAATAGCAGCTTGGGTGGCGATTTTATTGGGCGCTCTCTTGGCTTGGTTTTGGATGAAGGGGGGTGGGGGTCAGTTTGTCGCCAAACAAGGCTTGACAAATGATAATCCCCATGCATGGAATAAACCCACTCAAGGGAGTTTCTTGCTGGCGTCGATGGTGGGGAATACGGGGTATTTGGGTTTTCCGATTAACTTGGCGTTATTGGGAGAAAACTATTTTGGCTGGGCGCTATTTTATGACATGCTAGGAACCTTACTCGGGGCGTATGGTTTAGGTGTAGTATTGGCAGCACGTTTTGGTCGGGTTAATAAGAGTCAGGGGCAGTTAGTGCGATCGCTGGTGATTAATCCGGCGCTGTGGAGTATGGGCATCGGATTGGCGTTGCGTCAGGTGCCGTTAGCGGGATGGCTGGAGGAGGGAATGACCGGATTTGCTTGGAGTGCGATCGCGCTTTCACTAATTCTGATTGGTATGCGTTTGAGTCAGTTGGCGTCTTGGCGCAAAGTTAGACAAGCTGGGGTGAGTCTGGGCATTAAAATGCTGCTGATTCCCTTGGTATTAGGGATGGCATTATCGCAGTTTGGCATAATTGGTAAGCCGCAGTTAGCGATCGTTCTGCAAATGGCAATGCCGCCAGCTTTTGCCACTTTAGTCATCGCCGAAGTTTATGAACTCGATCGCGAGTTAACTGTGACAGCACTGGCGGTTGGTTCTACAGGACTTTTACTCACCTTACCGATTTGGTTACTCTTATTTGGGGCGTAGCCTCAAAAAGGCTCCAAGGCAGAGGACAGAAGGTAAGGGAGAAGGGATTACACCGCCGCCATCTCTTGATGTTCGATTTTTGTCCCCAACAATTTCAGAAATTCAGCTAACCAAGCCGGGTGCGCGGGCCACGCCGGTGCGGTGACTAAATTTCCATCCACCATCGCTTCATTAGGAGGAATGTGGGTATATAATCCTCCTGCCAACTTCACATCAGGTCCACAAGCTGGATAAGCGGTACAGCTTTTCCCTTCTAGAACATCGGCGGCGGCTAAAACCTGCAATCCGTGACAAATAGCCGCGATGGGTTTATCAGCTTGGGCAAAGTGGCGGGTTATTTCTAGAACCCTCTCATTTAAGCGAATATATTCGGGGGCGCGTCCACCAGGAATCACCAATGCATCATAATCGGCGGCTACAACATCACTGAATGTGGCATTCAACGCGAAATTGTGACCCGGTTTTTCACTATAGGTTTGATCCCCTTCAAAATCGTGAACTGCCGTTTTTACCGTTTCCCCAGCCTTTTTATCAGGACAAACGGCATGAACTGTATGTCCCACCATTTGCAATGCCTGAAACGGCACCATCACTTCGTAGTCTTCGACGAAATCACCAACTACCATTAAGATCTTTTTTCCACTCATGGTTTTTTAGTCCTCAATAAACCTCAACGCGATAGCTTCCAATGATGATTATCCTTAATCGTAGCGTTGAAAAGCCGAAGAGGTGACAAATGACAGTAGAAGAATTGGACATTGTTGATCGGCGAGGGATGATGCTGCAAGATGAGAAAGGACGAATTACTTATGCTGAAAAGAAAGGACGACTCACTGAAGCACTTGCCTTAATCATGCGCCAACTTAAAAAGCGTTTTGGAGACATCCCGGCGACGCTCAGCCGCAAAATTGAGGATTTATCTGTTGAAGATTTAGAAAGCTTAGGAGAAGATTTTTTAGATTTCAACAGTTTGGCGGATTTGTCAAGTTGGCTTGAGGAGCGATCGCGTGCGTCTGTCCTCATTGGGTGATATCATTGTATCCTGAGTGAGCAGACCACAGTGCAGTTTTTGACCCTAGGTGTTTTCTCTTTCAGTGTCCTTTGGCTGGTTAGCGGTGCGATTTTCTTCACCCTGCGGATGAAATTTATTAACATCCGAGGCTTTTGGCACGCCATTGAGGTGTTACGGGGAAAGTATGATGATCCGACAGAAGCCGGGGAGGTGTCTCATTTTCAAGCCCTGGCAACGGCGCTTTCGGCTACTGTGGGATTGGGTAACATTGCTGGAGTCGCGATCGCAATCAGTTTAGGGGGTCCCGGTGCGGCGGTATGGATGACGCTGGGGGGACTGTTTGGGATGACAAGTAAGTTTGTTGAATGTACCCTGGGGCAGAAATATCGCGTAATTAAACCCGATGGTACAGTAGCTGGGGGTCCGATGTACTATTTGTCAGCAGGTTTGGCGGAAATGGGACATCAGAACCTGGGGAAGGTGTTAGCCGTTATCTTCTCCATTCTGGGTATTTGTGGTGCATTCGGGGGCGCAAGTATGTTTCAGGCGAACCAATCTTATGCGGCGATAACTATAGTTGTACCCTGGTTTGTGGGGCGCAGTTGGCTTTATGGCTTGATTCTGGTTAGTTTAGTGGGAATGGTGATTATTGGCGGGATTAAACGGATTGGGATGGTGGCGGGTGCAATTGTCCCGGCGATGTGTGTGATTTACTTTGTAGCGGCGCTGTGGATTCTGATCACGAATTTTATGGAAATTCCGGCGGCGATACTGACGATTGTCAACGGCGCGTTATCTCCAGAGGCGGTGGAGGGGGGAGTTTTTGGCGTGATGATTCAGGGATTACGGCGTTCAGCATTTTCTAATGAAGCGGGGGTGGGTTCAGCCGCGATCGCACATTCCGCCGCCAGAACCCAAGAACCTGTGCGGGAGGGGATTGTGGCTCTCTTAGAACCGTTTATTGATACGGTAGTGATCTGCAATATGACGGCATTGGTGATTGTGATTACAGGCGTCTATCGCAATCCCGAATTTAATCAACTCAGTGGCGCGGAAGTCACCTCAGTCGCCTTTGGTACAGCGATTTCCTGGTTTCCCCTGATGCTCGCGATCGCGATTTTCTTTTTTGCCTTCTCTACAATGATTTCCTGGAGTTATTACGGCGAACGCTGTTGGGATTATTTGTTTGGACAGAACAATGTAATCATCTATAAGGTGTTGTTTATCCTGGCGGTTTTTACGGGTGCCGTTTTAAGTTCTGGTGTCGTAATTAATTTTAGCGATGGCATGTTAATCGCCATGTCTTTTCCCAATTTACTCGGCGCTTATTTTTTATCCGGTAAAGTGGCAGGAGATTTAGATAAATATATGCGGCAATTAAATAAAGGATTAGTTACAGCGCAATAAGTGTTGATTTTTCATTGTTCATTGGTCTTAAAAATAAGGGCGGGTGCAAGTTTTTCCGTTATCGGTGAATAGCTAAATTTAGTCCCTAAACCCGCCCCCACCCAGTGCAAGAATTTTGAATTAACTCCTCCGCACCCAGACGATTGAAAAGCACGTCTGGAACATTGCTCCTCAATACCCGACACCCGACATCTTGGCTCCCCCTGCTCCGGATACTATTTCCCTCCCGTGGACTTTAATAATTTCTCCCGCTTTCAGATAGCGTCTTTCCCAGAAAGTTGATCTATCTTCATGACAGGTGTTCTCCCACGCCATCCCGGATCAAAATCATCCGGTTAGGCGGACGTTGGATTGGTAGGGGTGTGTAGACCCTGAAAATCAAACGCTAGAGAGAGAACATCAGTTCTATTGCCGTTATGACCCAGTATCCTATGCGTCGCACTAAAATTATCTGTACCATTGGACCAGCTACCGCCTCACCCGAACGCCTTGAAGCCTTGATTGAAGCCGGGATGGATGTTGCCCGGTTAAACTTTTCCCACGGTTCCCATGAGTTTCACGGGCAGACGATTCAGCAAATCCGGGAAATTAGCAGCCAACATCACAAGCCCCTAGCCCTGCTGCAAGATTTATGCGGACCTAAAATTCGGCTGGGAAAACTGCCTCCCGACGGAATTCAAGTGAACACCGGTGATGAAGTGAGATTTGTGTTAAATGAGGAAGGCAACAATGCTGAAGAGATTCCCTTGCCGATTCCCACCCTGTTTGCTATGGTGCGCGTGGGTGAACCGATTTCCATTAATGATGGTCGAGTCAAGCTGATTGTCACAGAACGGGATACGGATAGTATTCGCGCCTTGGTGAAAATTGGTGGACTCCTTTCCTCTAAAAAGGGCGTCAACTTACCTGAAACCTATTTACCCGTTACCTCAGTAACCGAAAAAGACATGACCGATTTACGTTTTGGGCTGCAATCGGGTATTGACTGGGTGGCGGTGTCTTTTGTGCGAAGCGCCAGTGATTTAGAACCGGTGCGGCGGATGATTGAAGCCGCAGGCGCTAAAACCCGTGTGATTGCCAAGATTGAAAAACGGGAAGCGGTGGAAAACTTAGAGGAAATTCTCCATATTGCTGATGGAATTATGATTGCTCGCGGTGACTTGGGGGTAGAGACGCCGTTGGATAAGGTTCCTTTAATCCAAAAAGAGATTACTCGTCGCTGCAACCAAGCCGGTAAACCTGTGATTACAGCCACCCAGATGCTGGAGTCGATGATCAGTGCCCCTGATCCGACTCGGGCTGAAGCCACGGATGTTGCCAACTCAATTTTAGATGGAACGGATGCGGTCATGCTTTCGGGTGAAACCGCTGTAGGACAATATCCCATCGCCGCCGTGGAAATGATGAACAATATCGCTATCCAGACGGAAAAAGTGCTAGTAGAAGGATTGGTACAATCGTCTGAGTTTCCCAGTTGTAGTATTAGCACCACCGAATCCGTAGCCGAAGCGGCTTGTCATATTGCCAGTCAATTAGGCGCACGGGGAATTATGTGCAACACCTCATCCGGGGGTTCCGCCCGACTGGTGTCTAAATATCGCCCCAAAACCCCGATTATTGCCTTTACGCCAGAAGAAAGTACCTATCGTCAGTTGGCTTTGTCTTGGGGTGTGCAACCTTATCTGATTACCCCTGTACACAACGCTGAACAGATGTTAACTAATGTAGTCAATGCCGCCGTGGAGATGGAGTTAGCCGAGTATGGGGACAAGGTGGTGATTACCTCCGGTGTTCCCATTGGTACGCCGGGAACCACGAGTTTGATCAAAGTCCACAAGATTGGACAAGCGATCGCTTAGAATTTGACAATCCCCGCACTTTTAGGGCGGGGATTCTTCGTTCTCTGAACCGTTACTTAAATTATTTTAATGTCTATCTGACCTCAGATGGATGTCGTCAACAAAGCTATCAACTATGCTAGCCCCAACGAACCACATTACCAAGAGCCAGATGATACCTTCTACCACAACACCGACAATATCGGTAATAATCCCTGTCTATAACGGTGGTGAAGCGTTTCGTCGTTGTCTTTCCAGTTTAGCGAAAGCCTCACCCCAGCCATCGGAAGTGATTGTCGTCGCTGACGGCGATACTGACGGTTCGTGGGAGTTAGCTCAAGATTTTGGCGCTCAAGTGATTAGAGTTCCTACCTCTGGCGGACCGGCGAAAGCTCGCAACTTAGGCGCTAAAGCAGCAAGCGGTGATATTCTTTTCTTTGTCGATGCCGATGTCGAGGTACACGATAACACCATCGGTAAAGTAGCGACAACATTCAGCCAGGAATATGAACTCGCCGCCTTAATTGGCTCCTACGATGATCAGCCGGGGGCGCCGAATTTCTTGTCCCAATACAAAAATTTATTCCATCACTATACCCATCAAACCGGATCAGAAGAAGCCTCTACTTTCTGGGGTGCTTGTGGTGCAATCCGGCGGGATATTTTCTTAGCAGTTGGCGGCTTTGATGAAAGTTATCGTCTCCCTTGTGTGGAAGATATTGAATTAGGCAATAGGTTGAAACGAAACGGGTATCAAATTGGCTTGCGAAAAACGATTCAAGTCAAGCATTTGAAGTGCTGGAGAACCTACTCCCTGCTCAGAGCGGATATATTTTATCGGGCAATCCCTTGGACAGCGATCATATTACGCGATCGCGAAATGGTCAACGACTTAAATCTCAACCTTGCCAACTGCATCAGTGTAGTCTTGGTCTATACCTTATTAGCGGCTCTAATCGCCGTTTGGTGGTTATCGGCTGCATGGATTGGCGTCGCTCTGTTGAGTCTAGGGCTGTTGGCAATCAACGCCTCAGTCTATCAATTCTTTCATCAAAAACGCGGCTTCCTATTCGCCCTGCAAACCGTACCCTGGCACTGGCTATACTATTTTTATAGCGGATTAGCCTTTGCGATCGGATTAGTTCGTCACCACTGGCAAACCTCTCAACCAACAATCCAAATCTGGAAAACAGTCCCCTGGGTCAACTTGTTAGCGCTTGAACAACGAATTTTTGCATCAATTTCTCGTGAATTAGTCGGTGCCTCAATTCTGGTTTCTCTAGTAATCGACAACTCATTTTAACCCCCTACTTATCTACACCCTAAAAAATCCGGAGGAAAATCCTTGACCCATCATCCAGTTGTCATTATTGGAGGAGGTCCTAGACAAGATTGAGGTAGAACCGTTCTCATTTTATTCCAACCTACTGATTTATCCGTTTTCACAGCCTTCTAAACAACCGAGTCTATTGCTTGCACTCCTGCTTTTCTTGTCACAGGTAGCCAATGTCGTGGGTTTTTTCTGGGAACAATCGGCTCAAACGGTGAATATGAAAAGTCAAGGCTCAAAAACTGCTTGTAATTAGGACTCTAAGTTTAATCAAAGCTGAGTCAGGGCGGGTTTTGTATCAACGTTAGCATCAATCGCGACAAGAGATTCCTTAAACCCGCCCCTACACAAGGGCGGGTTTTGTATCAACGATATCATTAATCGTGAAACGTGATTCCCTAAACCCGCCCCTACTATTTCACGCCTAATAACTGTGCCACAATCGGCAAAACGGCATTGGCGCGATCGCAATCCAATTCTTCCTCCCCTATCCCCCTCCTCTGAACCGAGATTCCCTGTTTCACTCGTTCACCGATTTGTCGTCGTTCAGCCACAGAAAATGTGGCAAAGGTGCGACGTAATAAGGGTAATATCCCCATAAAGGTTTCCCCAGGAAGCTGAGTAATCCAATCATCAATTATCTGCCACAAAGTATAGTCATGCAAGAGTAACAATCCACTCCCCTGCAAAAACCCTTCCATCCAAGCTGCGGCTTGAGGGGGTTCACTGGCTTGAGATAGGGCTAATCCTAACCGACGGGAGGCTTCATTCTGATTAAATACCCCAGCATCCAATAATAATCGACAACTTCGACCCGATACTAACCCATGGAGGTTAGATTGATCCGTCAGTTGCCATAATACCTGTTGCCATGATTGTTTATACTCAGGATTATTCAAGATGGAAATCCCGTGATTTACTTGTTGGATAAGCTGATCGATATGCCGTGCTGCTTGATCATCTAAAGATGCACAAGCTAAGGGTAAACCTAGACAAATCCGAGTCACCAAGCCATCCACCACTGAGATAATCATCCGAGTATCGGTTTGGCGCACATTGCCATAGCGCAATACCTGCGCCAAGGGGGGTAAAGCTTCCATTAATTGGGCGACATCTCGGTTAAGGGTGGCTTCAGTTTGCAGGCGATGCATCACTTCCGGTAACGCATCAGGTAAATTTGCACATAAGACTTTTTCGACTAACTGAGTCAGACTGGGTAACCCTTGAGCCTGTTGTGCCTGATTCCGAGCATAAGCTGTAGCGGCAGAATCAATAGTATTGCCCCAAATCCCGGCTTCAATGAGTTTAACGGCAAATTCAGGATGCCATTGAACGCGCCACCCTTCCTTAAAGGTTCCTTTTCCTTTGGTTGATTGTCGTATCCCCCAAGGAATACCAAGTAAATCCAGGCGATGGAGAAGATGCGATCGCGCTAAGTCATTTGTTTTGCGTAAATCCAATTCATACTGTTTCTCGGTAGCATTGGCAGGGAGGCGCAGGCGTTTGATGTGCTGCTGTAAATCCTGTTGTAAGGGAACCAGGGGAGTCTCGTCAGGAATCTCTCCCAATCGTTCACCCACAATCAGTTGCTCTTGAATTAAACCCATAGGTACATCACTACCAAAACACAGCACCGTTTGCGTCGCTTCATTTAACTCAGACAAACCGGGTAAGCTGCGATCGCGCAATGCTGCCAAAGATTCTGCTAACCGTACCGCTTCAATAATATGGGCAGATGACGCATCTAAATCTTCCTGACGCAATAACCGCGCCACCTTAATCAACCAACGAATCGCGATCGCCGATTGTTGATCGTTGATTGTTGATATGTTTCCTGACGTATCCGTAGGGGCGGGTAATGGGACTTTCTGATCACCATTGATAGTAACGTTCGTACAAAACCCGCCCTGACCAAGTTTTGATAGTGTAGGGGCGGGTTTAGAGACTTTCTGATCACGATTGATAGTAACGTTTGTACAAAACCCGCCCTGACTCAGGGTTGAGTCTCCCCCATCCTGATAACAATCCCACAAATGGCTATACCAACCCGGCGATTCAATCCCCGCCCCATAACCACTCTTAAATGCCAGTCGCCCATAAGTCCAAGGTATCCAAGTGGCTTCAACTTTCGTTTTCGCCAATCCCTTAAGCAAAGCCTGATCTGCTTTCGCCCCAGGCATATCCACCAAAGCGGGGGCGTGCCATGCACCACAAACTACGGCGATGCGTTGAAACCCTTCTTTTTGCGCCGCCCGAATCAGTTTCCGCATATAGGCTTCCCGTTGCGCTTCCCTCAGATCATCTCTGGCGGGTATCTCCTGACGCAAAGCCGTCATTGCTTCTAAAATCGCCTCAAATACATCTGTACTCTCCTGGCGGTGTTCGACTAACTGTTCCCACCAGCGTTCCCCATCGCTATAGCCGGCGATTCTTGCCAAATAACCCAAGGGATCATCGTGAATTTTATCTCCCCTATCTTCTCGATGGGGATTGGGCGAAGCATTCGCGTTGAGATGTGAATAGAAAACCGATAGATTTGGGCGCGAATGCTTCGCCCCTACGAATACCCCATCTGCCCTATCTCCCAGACGTTCCGGTGGAACGTCTCTACGTTCTTCCCCAGCCAACTGATGCACTAAAGGTAAATCCATAAACCGCACCGGAATCCCTTGAGTTAGGGCATAATCAATCCCTTGCCATTCTGGGGAAAAGATGGCAAAGGGATAATAAACCGCCTGTTGGGGTTGGTCGGGTCGGTACACCAATAATGCCACAGGTGGTTGCATCTGGGGATGGGTAATTAAAGGCAGCATCCCATCCCCATCTGGGGGACCTTCAACTAAGAGGATATCTGGGTTGAGATTTTGCAAGGCATGACGCAGCGATCGCGCACATCCGGGTCCATGATGACGTATGCCAAAGATATGGATGCTCATTTCTCAGTCTGACTCCCCTACATATCGTGTTTTTTTGTCAAATTCACCACAGATGGCGTTGCCAAAATTAGTTCACATTCCTTAACCTAAAATGTATAGCAGTAGACACATCGATTAGGACAAAGGAACCATTGTAGAGACGCGCCATGGCGCGTCTCTACATAAATGGCGCGTCTCTACATAAATGGCGCTATTACATCCTTTAATTGTTGCGCCCAGTAAAATAAAAATTAGAGTAGGCTCGAAAACGATGACTCCAATTAGCGCAACATTAACACCAGAACAACGAGAAGCCGTGATGCAGGCGGTAGCCACAATTAAGACAAACCTAACCTTCTTGGTCGATTTGAGTCCAGAGGAACGCAAATCATTACCCAAGATGGGGGATAAGAGTCGGGCGTTTGTCACCAAGGCGTTAGAGGTGGCGACACAGAATCCTGACTTCTTACCCCGCTCCTTTGATATAGAGGAATTTCGCAAAGATGTACAATTGTCAGAAACATTGTATCCCCTGTTGCTGGCGATCGCACAATTACACGAATTACTCGATGATACCTATTTGGCGGTGGGTAGCGAAGCTTATACCGCCGCGTTGCAGGTCTATAACTATGCTAAAGCCAGTGGGAATGTCGGCGGGTTGGATACCCTCATCGAGGAAATGGGACAACGGTTTGCCCGTAAATCCCGAAAGCCGCAGCATGAAGACTCCACTACGCCAGGACAATCCTAACCGTTGACCCTCAAATCTCGGTCATTCAAGTCTTTTACTCGGCGTTTTCTGTTCTGAAGGGGAATGTTCCTGTTCCGAAGGGGAATGTTCCTGTTCTGAAGGGGAAATGCCGTGTCCCGAAGGGGAAATGCCGTGTCCCGAAGGGGAATGTTCCTGTCCCGATACCATGTAGAGACGCGCCATGGCGCGTCTCTACAGGGTTTTAGGGTTGTGCAGCCCGCCCTATTTCAGGGAAAAGAAATCAATGAACATACCTTTTCCGAATGGGGCACCTGACGATGAATCGCTAAATGACGCGGTGTCTGGGACGCCGTAATTTTATAGACAAAATTATACCGTTGTTGATGATAATCTTGATCAGGCTCATAGAAATTGCGTCTCATTTGAGCTAACTCTTCATTTCGATAAGCCTCTAAGGGTTTAAACCGCTCATCCCGTTGCCGTTGTTCATGCTTCAGGGCTAACTGTTTCCCATAAGCGGGATGGTGAGCAATTTCTTCAGCCACCCACTGAATCTGCTGGCGAAAACTATTAGGTTGCTCCGCAAACGCCTCATCAATCAGTCCAATTTCTTCGGCGACTTGAGTCCCCATCGGCAGACAAATATCCGTCAACTCTTGCGCTTTTTGAGAACCCACCCGCTTGGGGAGAGAATAAGTCCAATACTCTGAACCATATAATCCCATCCGCTTATAATGGGGATTAAAAACAATCCCCCGACGCGCATAAACCCGATCAGCAGCTAACGCCAACATCACACCCCCAGCCGCCGCATTTCCCTGTAACGCCGCCATCACCAGATGACTATCTGTTGTCAGAATGGCATGAATTAAATCATCCATAGCGTTAATATTGCGCCAAGACTCATCCGCCGGATTCTCAGCCGCTTCAATCACATTCAAATGAATCCCATTCGACCAAAAATCCTGTCCCCCCATCAAGACAATCACCTTAGTCTTCCGGCTACGGGCATAAATAAAGGCGTCGCGTAATCGCCGACATTGATCTGTACTCATCGCCCCATTGTAGAAGTCAAAATGCAGGTAACCCACCTGATTTTTTTCCTCATACCAGATTTCTTGATAAGTTTGGCGATTAGGGGAAACCTCCAACGGTACGTCGGATTCCGGTACTGTTTTTAACTGATCTGCCAATACCAACGCCGCTGGTAATTTTAAGGATAAGCGATTCGGGGTTTTCTGTTTCAGATGAGAAATCCAAACCGCCCCATCAACAGTGGCTCGACAAATCGCCCCGTGGCGTTGGGCAATAATCTCTCCTGGTGTTCCTGTTAAGGTATCTTCAGGATGAGCGCCATAGAGATAATACCGTTTACCATAAATCCGATCCAATAAACCCGGTTGACTATCGGCAGAGCGGATTTTCTGAACAATAGTAGATGTAGAGTCATAACTCCAATCAATGGCTCGGAATCGCTGTTTCATATAAGGACGTAAACACCCCTGCACATCCGGTTTATTATAATCAAGGGGTTCTGGAGTAAAAGTTCCCGATTCAAACCGTTCCACCGTTTGTAGAATCGCCTGAATTGCCGCTTGAGTCAGTTGGCTGCGATACAAACAACTTTTACTCACCGACTGCATGGGAAAAGTAACCGAAGCCCAGATATCCCCCGCATCCATTTCTTCATTTGCCTGTAACGCCGTGACACCCCAATACTCAACATTATTCATCATCGCCCAATCCAAAGCCGAAGGTCCGCGATCGCCCTTGATACCCGGATGGATAATAACACACACCTGACGCCGCCAAATTGTTTCCGGAATCACCTGCTTGAGCATCGGGGCGATAATTAAATCCGGCTGATAAAGTTCCACGGCTTCAATCATCACCTCCTGGTTTAAGCCTAATTCAATGGAAACCTGATCACCTCGATACGCCAACTCCAAATGAGTGCGCTGGGTTAGACTGTTATATGCAGTCGCTAAAAGTAATATTTTCATAGATACAACCTCTTAATTATGCCCGAATCATGTCGTGATCATTCACAAATTTACAATGGATAATGAACACCTGTCAATTATCAATTATTAATTATCCATTGATCAATGACAAATCCCCAATCCCGATTAAACTTCACAGGTTTCACGTACCCGTTTCGGGGATACTGAATAGACAGGTTTTCGGATGGGAGTTTGAGAAATGGGAATATCGACCCAAAACTCCGTCCCTTCTCCAGGTTGAGAGAAACAAGTTAATGTACCCTGATGTTTGTCCACGACAATTTGATAACTAATCGACAAACCCAAACCCGTCCCTTGACCGACGGGTTTAGTAGTGAAAAACGGGTCAAATAAATGAGCTTTTACCTCCTCCGTGATCCCCTCACCCGTATCTTGAATCCGAATCCGTACCTGATCCGTCTCCTCTAGAACCTCTGTAGCAATCGTGATTTGTAACGGCGGGGGTTGATTATCCAGGGCATCAATGGCATTATCGAGGAGATTCATAAACACCTGATTTAATTGCCCCCCATAACACTCAACTTGGGGGAGTTGACCATAATGCTTGATAATTTCAATGGGAGGATGATGTTCCTTTCTTTTGAGCCGATTACTCAAGATCAGTAAAGTATTCTCAATTCCTTCATGGATATCAATCGGCTTCACATCCGCCTCATCCAAGCGGCAGAAATTCCGCAAGGATTTGACCAAATCCCGAATCCGCACCGCCCCTATTTTCAGAGAGCCTAAGAGTTTAGGAAAATCTTCCACCACAAAGTCCAGATTCATTGCCTCAGCTTGTTCCTGAATGGTAGCCGGGGGTTCAGGATAGTGCTGCTGATAGAGTTTTAATAGGCGCAGTAAGTCTTGAGCATATTGATGAGCGGGTTTAATATTTCCATAGATAAACGAAACCGGATTATTCAGTTCATGAGTAATCCCGGCAATCATTTGACCCAAGCCGGACATCTTTTCACTTTGGATCAGTTGCGCCTGAGTTTGTTGTAACTTCTGCAACGTTTGCTGCAACTTCTCCGCCTGCGCTGTCGCCCTCGCCGCCGTGGTATGGGCAGAGGTATACAATTGAGCATGGTCAATCGCGATCGCGAGTTGATCGACAACAGCGCTGAGGAGTTCGACTTCACTAGAACTCCAAGCACGGGGCGAACGGCAATCGGTACAGACTAAGGCACCGATTTGACCCGAATTGGTTTTTAGGGGTAAGATAAGCTGAGCTGTAACCTCAGCACGAGTCAGGAGTTGGCGCTGAGTGGCATTTAGGTCAGGGTCTTGGGTGACATCATTAATCTGAATCATCTCTAAATCCTGAATTGATTGGATCAGAGAGATAACCTCCGGATTAGAGTGATACCCTAGCTGACAAGATAAACCCGATTTCCGCGCCTCGTGAGTAATGGCAATACTGGGTTTTCCATCCTCTTGAACCCGCCAGAGGAATTGACACCTATCCAGGTTTAACAAACTGCGGACAGAGAAAACAGCCGTATCGAGAATCGTATCCACATCCAAGGAATTGCGAATCTCTCGCGCCAGATAATTAAGTAATGCTTCCCGTTGGGCAAAGGAATGAGCTTGTTGTTCCGACTCACGCAATGCCTGAAGCGTCTGCTTCCCTGTGGTAATGTCGTGATAGGTAAGGACAATCCCCGCCACACTAGGCAGAAACAGCAGGTTATTGGCGATGACTTCAAACTCTCGCACCTCCCCAGCCATGTTTGGCAAACGCAATTCAACGGTTACATTTGTGTGGGGGGAATCAAGAGCCTGGCTTAACAGACCATCGGCGATGGGAATATCTTCATTGAAGACAAATCCCCAGAGGGTTTTACCCAGCCAATCCTCAGGGTTATAGCCCAACACCCGATCCAATGATGGGCTAGTATAGAGAATCATCCCCTCGGCTGTCACCACGGCGATGAAATCCGAGGAATTTTGCACCAACGCCCGAAACCGTTCCTCACTGTGGCGCAAGATTTCTGCTTTTGCCCTCTCCACATTCAGGCGTTGATCAAATAAGGAGGTAATTAGGGGTATGGCTAAGATAAACAAAGTCGCCAGGGCGATAAACCGAGCCAGCCACAAATCGTTAATGGCGGGGGATGAAGGCACAACCCCTAAATCCGTCCCTTGGAAGCGAACCGCCGCCATCCCAATATAGTGCATCCCCGCGATCGCCAAACCCATCACGATAGCACTCGCCAGCTTCAGCAACATTCCCGAATCAGCCCGGATATACCGCAGTTGGAAGGCTAGCCATAGAGCAATCAAAGAAGCCGCGATCGCAACAACAATCGAAACCGCCACCAGTGTCAGATTATAACTAGCAACCGCCTCTAATTCCATTGCCATCATACCTGTATAGTGCATCGCGGCAATAGCCAATCCCATAACCATACTGCCCAACAACAGTTGCAACCACCCCATCTGAGGACGAGAAGCCAGCCACAACGCCACTCCAGAACCCAGAATTCCCACCACCATCGACACCCAAACACTGGAGAGGTCATAAGATATAGGAATAGGCAAGTTATACGCCAGCATACCGATAAAGTGCATCGACCAGATACCAATCCCCATCGCCACTGCACCCCCAGCCAACCAAAACTGGCGAGTTCGCCCTGTCGCCATCGTGACACGCCCCACCAGATCCAGTGCGGTGTAGGAAGCAATAATGGCAATTACCATGGAAAGGAGAACTAGGTTGAAGTTATAGGTAGCGCTCATAGTTGTATCCCTGTGAGTTATATTAATTTTTACCGTCCCTGCATTTATGCCTCAGCAGCGGGAGCCACGACAGGCTAGCGACTTGAGAGCACGCCTACAACCTCACTTTGACCCCCAAAATCTGTCCTAATCCTAGCTGTCTGCTTGATTTGTTTCGATACCAATAAGTTTAGAAAGTATGGAGATAGCTATCCCGTAAAATTGACTATACCTAAATGTAAGAAAAATAACCGTTTCTTGGCATGACTCTTAAGATTTAGATCAGACTGTATCTTAAGTCGTAAATTGACACTCCCCCGCGTTTTAACCGGGGGATTCTTCCGTCACAGGGAGGCAGAAAAATTGTAGGTTGGGTAGAGCGCCAGCGTTACCCAACAAACCTAGTAAAACGTTGGGTTTCGTTACCTCAACCCAACCTACCTGCTACCTGCTTATCCTCATTCGTCTTATGTTATGTTATGTAAGGGTTTGAGAACTATTTACAGAAGTTAATAGAGTGGGGTTGATTTCCACCAACCTACTTAAGGACGAATAGTACACTCCTTAAGGATGGTGGGCATTGCCCACCAGTCAGATATATCTGACATACGCAAGACATAAGACATAAGAGAGTTAACCATCAACCGGCTCCCGACGCACTCTATAGTAAACCGCCTTCACCTGGGGTCCAAAGACAATCTCCTCTTCATTTTGCAGATCATAGCTTTGCCGCTTTTGACCGTTAATCAACAAGCCATTAGAACTTAACTTTCCTTTAAGATTGCCATCAACAATGCGATAGGCATCATGACCATCCTCACCCTGTACTCGCATTAACGTGGCGTGGTGGCGCGAGACAAACTGTGAGAACAGACGAATATCACAATCATGGTCTCTGCCAATAGAATAGAGTTCACCATCTAAAACAAACCGATGTCGTCCTCGATCATCTTGAACAATGAGAACATGTCCCTCAGGTAAATCGGACGTATCTGAACTCACCGCGTCGGTAGATGACTGAGCCGATGAGGGTGGAGAGTCTGGAGAAGGTTCTATGGGCAACATCTCACTTATGCTCAAGCACTACATGTAATGGTAGCGACAGGAATCGCTGACTGGAAAAACCTGACCCTAAGCTCCGAAATCTCGGCAAGCGCGATACAAGTCAGTCCAGCCTTTGCGTTCTTTGACCACCGTTTCAAGATACTCCTTCCACACCAGCTTATCTTGGATCGGATCTTTAACCACAGCACCCACCAGTCCAGAGGCAATATCCTCAGCGCTGAGATGTCCATCGCCAAAATGAGCAGCTAGGGCTAACCCACTATTCACCACCGAAATTGCCTCCGCTGTGCTCAGGGTACTACTGGGAGATTTTAGTTTAGTTTTACCATCTTCGCTGATACCACTACGCAATTCTCGGAAAATCGTCACCACCCGCCGGACTTCGGTTAAAGCGGGGGCTTGCACCGGGAGTTCTAAGGCACGTCCTAAGCTTTCTACCCGCTGTTGGACGATACTTACCTCCTCATCGATGGTTTTGGGCAGAGGAAGGACAACAGTATTAAAGCGGCGTTTGAGGGCGCTAGAAAGGTCATTGACACCCTTATCGCGATTATTCGCTGTGGCGATAATATTAAAGCCTTTAATCCCTTGCACCTCATCCCCCAGTTCCGGAATCGGTAGCATCTTTTCTGAGAGAATCGTAATCAGCGTATCTTGGACATCAGCCGGAATCCGAGTTAACTCTTCCACCCGGGCAATTTTACCCTCTGCCATCGCCACCATCAGCGGACTACGCACTAAAGCATCCATCGAGGGACCTTGGGCGAGTAAGTGGGCATAGTTCCAACCATAGCGAATGGATTCTTCACTGGTGCCGGCGGTGCCTTGAATCAGTAAGGTTGAGTCACCAGAAATAGCAGCGGCTAAATGTTCTGATACCCAAGACTTAGCGGTTCCCGGAACCCCCATCAGCAGTAAGGCTCGGTCGGTGGTTAGGGTAGCGACAGCTATTTCTATGAGTCTGCGATCGCCGATATACTTAGGCGATACCACAAACCCGTTCTCTAGTGTACCTCCCAATAGGTATAAGGTGACAGCCCAAGGGGATAAATTCCAGTTTGGGGGGCGCTGGCGTTGATCCGCTTTTGCCAGTTCCGCCAATTCTTCGGCAAACTCTTGTTCGGCATGTTCACGCAATAAAAAGTTTTGATTGTTTAGCTTTGAACGATTCACAGTTGTTTGTCCTGAAAAAGGCTCTTCCGTACCTGCTATACTAAACTAACTTTCTCACCATTTATCTCAACTCGTTAGATTTAGTCCATTCTTGTAATCTTGTCAGGGGTGGAAAGCGATTTAGTTTAAGCGATGAATAAATTATGACTAAGATGAAATTTATTAGCCCCAAAATCGATTATGCCTTCAAAAAAATATTTGGTTCAGACCAAAGTGAAGACATTCTCATCAGCTTCTTAAATGCAATTGTCTACAATGGAGAAAGTGTCATTTCTAGTTTAACCATTGTCAACCCTTACAATCCCGGTCAAGTCGAAACCTTAAAAGATAGTTACTTGGATATCAGGGCTATTCTAAACAGTGGAGAAATTGTTCTCATTGAAATGCAGGTCGCCAGGGTAGCCGCTTTTCATAAGCGAGTGACCTACAATCTCTGCAAAGCTTATGCTAATCAGTTGGCATCAGGAGACTATTACCTGGAAATTACCCCTGTGATTGCGGTAACAATCACCGACTTTATTCTATTCAAAGAAAGCCATAAATGTATTCATCATTTTGTGTTCAAAGACAAAGAAAGCTCATCGGAATATCCTGAACATGAATTGCAGCTAATTTTTTTAGAATTACCGAGATTTGTGAAAAAATTACCAGAGTTACAGACATTGGCAGAGAAATGGATTTATTTTATGACCCAGGCTCAAGACTTAGAAGAAATTCCAGAAAGTTTGGCAGAAGTTACGGCAATAGAAAAAGCTTTAACCATAGCCAATCAAGCGAACCTGACACCAGCAGAAGCTGAGGAAGTCAGTCGTCGAGCCATGCAGTTGCGAGATGAGATAGGACGCATCAAATATGCTACCGAAGAAGCACGGGAGGAGGCGCTGGAAGAAGGTCGTCAAGCAGGTCGTCAAGCAGGTCGTCAAGAAGGTCGTCAAGAAGGTCGCCAAGAAGGTCGCCAAGAAGGTCGCATTACAGAAGCACGCGCTTTAGTCCTGCGTCTGCTGAATAAGCGGTTTCCAGACAAGACAGCGGAACTCAATAGCTTAGTAGAAGGTTTGTCTTTGTCAGCTTTAGAAGAGTTAAGCGATGCTATGTTTGAGTTGAATAATTGGGATGATTTATTAACTTTATTGGCAGATATAGACCAATAAACCAAGAAACCGTTGACGCTCAAATTTCTCTGCTCATTTCATAGCGCAAACTCAGAACTGCCACTACTTCATCAATCACTTCCGTCCAGTAGGAGGCTAAAGCCGACCCTTCCGGAACAATATTGCTGAAACGGGTCGAGAGTTCGGGGACAACATCAGGACTCATAAAATAGGCAAACTCTTTTAAAGCCGTAGACAGCGACCAATCGTAAGGATTATCAGTTGTAGCCAAATAGCGGCGTACACCGTCTAAAACAGTACCCGTCAGTTCGGTACTCCAAGGAGAGTGGCAATGAGTTAATAAAGTGAACGCCGGATGTTTGCTGTCAAATGGGACTTTTCTAGATTGAAATAAATTTAAGAAAAAGCTATCTCGTTGTTCAGGAGACAGGACATCGATTAACCCAGAAATTAATTGATTTGGCGGGATTAAATAGCCCTTAAACGTACTAGAAAACGGCAGTAAAACCTCTGCCCATTCCGGATTCTGTTGTCCCATCGCCGCCACTGCCCATCCTTCAACCAAAGAACTATCCCACTCACTCCGTTTTGCGGCTTGTATCCATTCAGCCGGGGATTCTTCCTGAAGTTCTGACCAAAGATAAAGGGGAGTCGCGGCGACAATTTGTAAAATCATCCAGGCTTTATTCCCTAATAACTGAGGCGGCTGTTTGCTATCAATACCATCTCTGGTTATCTCTTGTTCATTATAATCAGGGAGGATAAAATCTAGAAGCAAACGGTTGCGCCTGCGTCGAAATGTAATAGCGGATTGGATGCGTTGCTGCATCCGCTGACATAAAGCCGATTCCGGTAACTGCGCCAATAAATTAGCCGCTTGGCGTCGCACCTCTTGGCGGCGGTCATCCAGCGCAGTGTCTAAAAATGGCTCATCCTCTCGATTTAAGCCAATTTGCAGGGTTTCTAACAAGGCGATTCTGCCATCTGACGATTCTTGTTGCCACACAGCCACAAGTCGTTCCCGTGCCGAGGCGGGATGTTCACGCCGCAGATGGTGTAATAAGAGTTTGCGGGCGTCTAGACTTCCCCTTGTCCAAGTTTGTTCGATATCCTCATCTCCCACATAATGCCAATCTGGATTATGGGCGGCTAACCAACGTCCCCGCTGACCTAAAATGGGGAGAATCTCAGGGCGTAACTGAGGTGAGGTGCGTCCGAGTTCGAGTAACTCTGGCAAACAATAGTCGGGGACACGATATCCGGCTGTAGCGGCGGCGGTTAACCATTCAGGTAAGAGTTTTGCCCGTTCTTTTTGTAGCATCAATTTCAGATAGTGGGCGGCGCGGGGGCTACAGGGAGGTTTATCTTCAGGTGGACAAGGTTGGGGTAGGGGTTGATTATCGGTAATCGGGCGTTGTCCGGCGCGGTGATAGAGAGAAATTGCCCCAGCCGCGCTGAGTAATGTGGCTTCTGGGTCAGTAGGATTAAGTTGGGATAAAAGTTGACCGAGTTGATTTGTTGCTGGAGTAAGCGTGAGAGTTCGTCTCTCTGTGCCAACTAAGGCGGTGGTGATTACGTCTTGCCAGAGACTCATTGAGGCTTTACCGAAGATGGGATGGCTCTTTGGTACTTGTGGTGGAACCCCTAGTTTTTAGGTAATAGGGAACAGAAAAAGTCATATACCGCAAGCTTTTGACCCACTTCAATAACTTTTTATTATCACCATAATTCCCGAAGAGCCAATAAGGACACATTACCAACCCTTTTCAGAATAAGGGTTTCAGTTTTCATTCTTCCGAAAGTGACACAAGAGCGTTATTTTAAGTCTGGAATTTCTTGATCAAGCTGACTAACGCAATAAGCAATTCCTTTAACCTTGAATAAAGGAATTGGAATCCCCAAAGTTTTGTAGCCTAAATTCTGAACTTTTTTCTCTTTAGCTTCCCCACGATATTGCCAAACTAGGTTTCTCATCTTTCCAGGTTCAACTACAAAAACTTCCACTGAAGGAAGTAGAAATATCCAGTAATCAGCTTGTGATCGCCATCCCCAGCCCGGAATATCTTTATTATCTACCGAGACAGTTTCAAAAAATAGATTTCCTGTCCTAGAGGAAGCTAGATCAAATTTGTATTCAACACTAATTGTAGTTCCATCTAGACGCATAAATATTCTATCTATACAGTTATCCTGATATTTCTTAATACCAGAAACATCTAGAATTTTATACGCAGAACCAAACCATTTATCAAGTATCATTTCACCATGTTTACCTATAAATTCTTGGCTCTTAAAATCATACATTTTCTTCTCAGTCTGTATCGGCATTTTCATCTTTCTTCCCTTCACTATATAGCATTGGAATAGTCAGTTGTACACCACCTTTATGCAGACGAATAGGAATACCAGAGTATTTAGCAATCCATTTAATCCAATTTTTCAGGGTTTGAGAACGACGATTACTTGTATCAGCAGCCCGCAATATTTCTGGAAAAGCTAGTTTTTTAACAAGATCATCATTTAAGATCGGTTCATTATCCAGTTGACTCTCTTTTTCCGAAACGGCAGTAATAATTCGCCAGACAGGAGGATAATTCAACATTGCTTCAATGAGTAGTCTGAACTGTAAATCCTCATCGAACCCTTCGGCAATTAGTCTTCCTTTCTCAGTTAACTCTGGTGATAATTGCCTGCCTTGTCGTTTTCTGACAATCAACTTGAGTTGCTCTAAAGCATGTTGTGCATACTGTCCATGTCGCGAAATATATTCTTTCTTCTTTCCTGTATGCCCTAATGCGTAACCTAAATTATACGAATCGGTGATTCCCTGGTGAATTAACACTAGAGCCTTAACTATTTTCTTGGGCTGATCATACTGAGGTATAGATTCTACAACATTTTTATCATCCCAATCATCCGTAATTTTAAATCTTGTTTTGAACAAGTCTGCTTGTTTTATTTTTACATCAATTATCAATACTTCACCTTTGACAAAATCAGGTCGATAAAACAAACTACAAGTTATACCCGGAATTTTATTAGTGTTTATGTCGTAGAAATCTGTCTTAGTAAATTGACCATCCCTTTCTAAAACCTTTAGGAATTGATTCAGCTCTTGGCATACTTCAGAAGGAAAATATTTCTGTGGATTATTTAATTTTTCTTGCAGCTTTGGATCGGCGCATATCTTGAACATTAATTATTTCTCCTCAAGTAAATTTTCTACTTCAATAAGACCATTATCTATGGCAAGAATTTTGTGAGCAACTTCTGAAACTGGGATTGGAAGATAATTTGTGAGACGAGGACTAACAAAGGCAACAGCTCGGCGTGTATGATAGGTTACATAAATGCAATCAACGTCAACCTGTAAACGCTCCCAACATTCCGTCATATTTAGCCGGAAACCTGATAAAGATATTTCCTCAGTCTTACCAATAGCACCATCTTTTTCAGCTTCTTCTAAATCCTTCAAAGGCACTAAAAACGCAACAACTTGACCGTAATAGGTAGCAGCAATTCTCTTCATACCTAGCTGAACCTGGCGCTTAAATTTTGGCAGGCTTTCTCTTAGGTCTGACAATGGGAGTTGCTTGAAAGAACTCACAGGCTTTCCTTATAGTGCAATAGTACTAAAGTACTATATTGTTTTAACCCAATTATGACTTATTAGGCAATATAGCGCTAATTTACAAAATTGACAAGTTTTACAATTTTGTGCCATAAGGCTTTGTATACAAGGGTTTAAGGCTTGTAATTTGCGTTAACACCAGTAAATCTAACCAAATCTAGGGCTAAAGCCCTGACTACGAACCCGCTCTTATCCATCAAAACGCGATAAACTGATCTTGGGAAAAAGCACTTAAGGGAAAAAAGTCATCACCATTCCATTCGCCAAACACGGTAATGGGATGTCCCCCACTCAGGGCAAATAACTGCCAACCCTCTGTAAAGCTAGGGGTGAGGCTTAATACCTGATTAGCACCGTCGCGCAATGCCCAACCTTTGTTATATTTCTGGGGAATAACGCCTTGTAAACTTAGGGGAAATTGGTCTAACCAGGGTTGACAAGATAAAGCATTTGTGTATTGAGTTAGGGCAGTTGCGATCGCGCGTTCCCCCTCTATCTCTGTAAACGGTATGGCTGGGGCGTGACGGGTTTTGACAATTGCCCGCAACGGATAAGCACTGGTAAAGAATCCCAAATCGGCGTCGAGGAGAGTACCGGGGATGAGACTGGTATCTAGGGGTTGAGAATGATGGGCAAAGGTAAGGATGAGGGCGAATCGTTGCGTCTGTTGTCCTTGTAACCATATCCGTTGCGCTTTAAGGTTATCCTGGTCTTCGATGCACTGTCCTAAAATTAACCAGCGATCGCGGATAATCGAGGTAGCGGTTTCTTCTTTTTGCCCCCAACCAATCGCCGTGCGGATATCGGCTTGTCTGGGGGGGGGTAAACTTTCTAGGCGTTGGAATCCTTGGAGTAATAGATACAGGCGTCCCAACCGTTGCAAAAGGCGTTCTTGCCAACCCACCCCCGTATAAGGAATACCCGAAATCTCCTGTAACTGACGCGCCAATCCGGGGGCTTGAGCATCAATCATCCGGGCGGCGACCGTATCCCAAAAACTATAGTCTTTTTCCGGTAACTTGGCTAATCCCTGACGGACTAAATCGCGCAACCAACGGTCTAATTCTTGCACACCCCCTGTCACATTTTCCTCCCGTTTGGCGGCGCGTTTGGCTTGAGCAACGGGATCAGCAACGTTTTCTGATTTTTCTACCTTTTTAGCTTGTTTTTGACGGCGAGTGGTAATCCAATCGTTTACCCAGTCGGGGGATTGATTTGGGTTAAAACTATCGGGTTGATTGACGAAAAGTAATAAGAGTCCGAGTCCATGTTTGCAGGGAAATTTACGACTCGGACAACTGCATTTAAACGCCGTTTCGCCTAAATCGATTTGGGTTTGATAGGGTTGACTTCCACTTCCAAGGAATTCTCCCCACACCGCATCCTGATTCCGTCCCAATCCTTGCCATTTCGATAAGTGTGCCAAGCCTTGACCATTTTGGGCAGACTTAGCATCGGGGGCGAGTGCGAGGATTTGTTCCGGAGTCCAGGTCATTGTCCAAAGTCCAATACTGGGTTAGGAAGCACGTCAACGAGAGTAGGTTGAGCCCTTGGAACGAAACCCAACTCCCTTGGTTAACTTGAACATTTTATACAAACCTGACATCTAATAAATTTTGAATGGCATTGAGATTATCATCGGCTACATCAAATGTAATCAAAGTCCCCCTTTTGATCCCCCTCCCGTCCCCCTTAAAAAGGGGGAAGCCAAAGGATGCTTCGCTTTTGTTCCATGGGGGATTTAGGGGGATCTAAACTTTGCTCGCTAGTCATACAAAGTCTTAAGTTGACACGGATGACGGAGCGTGCGCCCCTACCTGTCCGATTTATGTTGGTTACGCCCCATACTTGCGTAACCGTCCCCCATGTGCCAACGCTAACCCCATCAACTGCACCCCAGGACGTAATCCTAACATCCCCCGCCCACAAGCATATTCATCAAATGTCGCCACGTCATCCACTTTGGCATATTTGCTATGAATCATGACTGGGACAGGATGCCAACTGTGTTGTCCCATTATCGCAGGTGTAGAATGATCTGCACTCACGACTAACACATCAGGATTGAGTCGAGTAACTAAAGGCAAAAGCTGATCGACTTCTTCAATGACCTTTACCTTACCCTCGAAGTTACTATCTTCTCCCTTACTATCGGAATGCTTAACATGGAGGAAATAGAAATTGTACTTTTCCCCATAAACCTTTTGCAGCGCCTGAAACCGTTGTTTCATTCCACCGGGACGCGGGACAACATCCATGCCGATTAAGCGACTCACTCCCCGATACATGGGATAATCAGCCACGCAAACACCATCAAGTTTAAAGCGATCGCGGATTGCCGGCAAGGGTTGATATTGCTCAAACCCACGCATTAAAATGCCATTGGCAGGATCTTCATCCGCTAAAACCTGCCGTACCTGATCAATAAACGATCGCACCAACTCGGCGGTATTCTTTGAGTCCTCTGATGCAGGCGTCGGTTCTTTAGCGGGAACGCCTGTGGTTTGCGGATCAGTATCCGCTAAATTTCCCCCTAATCCCTGACCCCTTAACACAAATACCGCCCGGTGTTCGCTGACGGTTTCAAAGAAGTAGTCCCCTTCAAAATCCAAGCTAACCTTGTCCCGAATCTTTTCACAGAGACGGCGATTCTTCTCGGTAGCAATTCGACCCGCTCGTCTATCGGTAACATTCTCCTCTTTATCAATCGTGGCAAAATTCACCCGCGCCGCGATATCATTTTCCTTGAGATCAAACTCTATTCCCAACGCTGATAAAACACCGCGACCTACATTATATTTCAGGGGATCATAACCAAATAAAGACAAATGACCCGGACCACTACCCGGTGTAATTCCCGGACCGACAATTTCTAATAGACCACAACTGGATTCTTTTGCCAATTCGTCTAAATTCGGCGTCTGGGCGACTTGTAATTCCGTCCCGCCTCGGTCTGGATCAGGCAATCCGCCCACCCCATCTAGAATTAAATAAACAATTTTGCCACCTTGTTGCCAAGCTAAGTCTTCCCAAACGGTGCTGATATCCATAATAAATAATACTGATTTCCCATTCAGCGTCCCTCACTGGCATTTTGAACTGAATGCAGTGAAACAGGCAATTTAACTTAAGGTATACTTTGCACGGTTATAATACGCCATTCTGAACGGAGCGGGGCGCAAACCATGACAAATACTCAGATTGTGACGGCTTGTTACAGAAACCTTTTTAAAGACTGCTGTCTTTACTATACCGACGCTCTTTGCTCTATCTACCTTTAGGTAGATATTATATTTTCTCTAGGTAGAAGTCAAACCAAGTAATCACCGCTAAGCTTTTTCTAGCTAAATCTAGGGAATCGTGCCATTTTCTGCCCAATTTGGTGGTTAAGGATACCCATAGATTTTAATAGCACGTTTTGACAGGATTTCTCTACTCAGAAGGTATAAGTATGAATAGTTTCGCTTTTAGACAAACTTGTTCGTTGCTCAGTACTATTGCGTTGATAATAGTGTCGAGTATACCGTCAGTTCGAGCAGAAACAGCGGAATCCTCTGCTCACCAGGGAATGGATTCGCCATATCCGTGGCAAAATGTTTCAACCAGTGCACAGAGTTTAAAAGGTTCCGCAGTGTCTCTCGATGAGAGGAGTTTACCCACCAATCATTCAGAACTCAACCGAACTCGCGATGCAGGAAATATACTCCCTGCAACTCCCCCACCCAACCTGGCTCAGCAAACCGTACCTCCACCGGATGCTCCAACCGAACCCCTAGACATTGATACAACAGAGATATCGCCGGGTAGAGCGACTCGTTCAGGTTCAAGCTATATCGGAATTGGCGGTAATATTGGACTGGGAGATGGTGATACGGCTCTGGGTGAAACAAGCTTCGCTATCTTCAGCAAAATTGGCTCAACCAGCAATGTATCGGTTCGTCCATCAGTCCTCATTGAAGATGAGCCCACGATTATGCTACCTGTAACACTTGACTTTACCCCTGGTGTCACCGACGTGACGGCGGACATCACCGAAGACGTGGGTGCTAGAGTCTCTCCTTATATCGGCGCTGGAATCGCTATCTCTACAGGAGATGACAGTTCAGTGGATTTCCTGGCTACGGGAGGTGTGGATGTACCTTTGGCGACTCAATTGACAGCAACGGCTTCCGTGAGCGCCTCGCTGTTTGATAACCCTGCTGTGGGACTGTTGCTGGGAGTCGGCTATAACTTTAGATAATCTTCAGGGGGAACAGGGAACGAGGAACTGTAGGTGTCTTTTCGCCTGTGCTGAAGAATAACAATGTAGGGGCGGGTTTCACAACTATCATTTCTTTTCTTACCCAGATGTAAATAAACCCGCCCTGACCGATTGTTTGGAGGTAGGTTTCACAACTATGATTTCTTTTCTCACCCGGATGTAAATAAACCCGCCCCCATCTTAATTATGAATGTTTAAAATTCCCTAAAAACCTTGTAGAGACGTTGCATGCAACGTCTCTACTCTTCTTCTGATTGACTTTTGTAATTAATGTAGTCTTCATGATAGTTTCTCTGTTCGAGTAACCTCTCCACTCCATCCATATTAATTGTTTTTAGCATATCTCTTGCAACTTGCATCCCTTTTTTTAACAGGATAACGCTCTTGCCAGTGCTTGAACGTTCTAGGAGTCCTTCTTTTTCTAACTGATCAATTATATCATAGTCAAATCTCTTGCTCTTGTAAAATATGACACCAAACCTGACACCGATAAAATTTTCTCTGCAAGGTTTTTCTTGGTAATTTTCCAGATAAGGATTGTATTCATCCCGACCCGACAGATATATAAGCATTAGATATAAAGGCTTCAAAACCTGGTAATGCTCTATAAAGTTTCTGTATTGTTGTAACTGTTTTTCATTTTCATGGACAAGATTACAAGCTCTACCGTAGGCTTCTTCTAAAGTCTTAGATAACTGAGGAGGTAGTTTAAAGCCTGAACTTTTCGTACATTCAGCAACAAACTTATTTCCATGTTCGTCTGTTTCGAGCATCTCGGAAACAACAATTGTCCAGTCCATTATATTTTTAGAGCAACGTTCTTCCTTGTGGGATAGTAATCTTTCCATTTCGGCTTTCTTTCTCGCTCTTTCTTCTGCCAAAGCTTGTTCCCTATCCACTTTCTCTCTAATTTTTCTTTGATCGTAGGCATCGTATGGAATATTTAGTTTTCTGTTAACCTCTATCCAAAATTGATCATTTTTCGCGTATATACCGTTTGCTGTTAACGAATCAACAAATTCTTGACCGCACAGTTGAATAGCATTCTTTTTTAATGGATTTAGATTGGTAAAAGCCTTAAAGTTTTTCTTTTCCATGTTCAGTTTCTCGATCATTTTCTTAAAGTTGACATCTTGCCCACCTAGGCGAGTTCCCAAAATAGTTATAGGTGGGCAAGGACGATACAGCTTGAAGTACTTATTCTATCAAGGCTGCCTTATCCTTGCATCTAGGAATACTTGACCGGGCTTGAATACTTTAGTCTGTAGCACTATTGTATTCAAGGCATTAACTTATCTTTAATGCCACTCAAAAAACTAGATTGTCTTTTAGGTGCCCAAATCAAGCGCTTTCGCACGGCGAAAGGTTGGTCACAGGAGTACCTTGCAGAGGTTGCCGATCTGCATAGAACGTATATTAGCCAACTGGAAAGAGGATTAAAAAGTCCATCTGTCCGGATTCTCTATCAAATCACTACTGCCCTCGGCATAACGATGAGTGAGCTGCTAGAAATAGTAGAGGAATCTCTGAATGCTGACGAGTGATGAAGTTGAGAGACTAAAAGAAGCTATCACGGCTACAATTGCCGTTCCGATTGTTGGTTCGATCGAGGATTATTCCTGGGAAGCTATATTTCATTATGTTAAGAAAATTCCGCTTTCTGATCCCATATCTGGGCGGACTAAACTTCTGCATGATGCTGTTGACATCAGAACTAAAACAGGTTGGTCATTAAAAACAATTCAATTATCAAACCTTAATCCGGGATTTACTTTTCAATTTGTAATTCAACGAGCTGATGTAGTCACAAAAGCATCAACACTTGGTTTTCCTGGCTTGACAGTAGACTCGCCACCATCAACTTTAGGAGAAGCTATCATTGAGCATTGGAATCAAAAATTAATACAGGATTGCAATCTACAGGGAGTAACTAATAGTTACGAAGGCATTCTCTGCAAGAAGAAAAATGCCATTGATTATGTCTATGCTGAGTATCCTCTAACTCCACTTGATCCGGCTCAGTTTGCCTGGAACTGGTCTATAAATAGAAGTACAGGAAAAGCAGGTAAAGGACTCCAGGGAACCGTTAATGGTAAATTAACACTAATCTGGTACAAAAATCAAAAACAACTCTTCAAAGTTCAAACGATTCCAGAGCAACCCATTCGGATCACAATTGAGCGAAACCGTCTTACACCTGACGAGTATGTGAACGCCATCTTGTCAACTCTTCAGCAAAAGCTTAATTCAAGGTAAGATGATGATGAGGATTTCTCTGAAGAAGAGAATCAGCGATCGCTTTCGCCAATAAAGGAGGTACTGATTCTCCAATTTGATCAGCCATCTGAGTATATGAACCCAGAAAGTGAAATTTATCGGGATAAGAATGTAACCGTGCCGCCTCACGAATCGTAATAGTTCGATTTTGTGTGGGATGAAAAAATCTGCCCGAACCCGGATGAAAAACCCATCGAGTAATCGTTCTAGCGGGTTTATCCCAGTAAAGCCTGCCATAAGCGCCACTGTAATGCTTCTTCGGAGCTAGTTCTGGCGGTAAATCTCTTGCATCTTGCCCTTCTCTTAATACTTTAGCTCTGGACATTTGTATAGGACTTAATTGACGAGCAATGTGATTAACCAGCTTACTACTACCACGACGTAGTAACGCTTGATAGTCAGTTTTTGGTTCGCAAATATAGGTTTGTGCGGTATAGTCTTGTCCAGCATCTAGTACGGGCAAATCTCCAATAGCATCTCTGACAGTCACCATTGGCAAGGCAATCGCTGGTAAAATACTTAATTGAATAGTCTTTTGATTAGAGGTGAGTGATTTAATATCTCCCTGATGAGTAGGTTCCGGCAGTGTAGGAGCCGTACCGTTCAAACCACCAACAAAGAAAGCTCTGGCTCTGGTTTGGGGAACGCCATAGTTTGCCGCATTTAATGATTTGGATGTCACCCCATAGCCCATTCGGTCTAATTGTCGGGTTATCTCTTCTCTAATTGTGCCATTATAGGCTTTGAGGATTTCAGGGACATTTTCCATTACAACATACAACGGTCTGAATTCTTTCACGAATTCTAAGAAAGTTTTGTATAGCTGGTTTCGCTCATCTTTTAGGTATCGGTATCCAGCCGGAATGTTCCGAGAGAATCCTTGACATGGAGGTCCTCCAATTATGGCGGTTAACTCTTCTCGGTCTAATTGAAGCGCTAGTCGCAGCTCTCTTATGTTGACTGTGCGAATATCCTTTACCAGAATAAACGTTGTTTGTGGATAGTTGTGCTTAAACGTTGCTAAAGCTTTTGGATTTTGATCGATAGCGCATATCGTCTGAAAACCAGCTAAGTGAAACCCTGTAGTCAAGCCTCCAGCACCAGCAAATAAATCAATAGTTGTGTATTGCATATCGCTCAACGTCAACTTGAAGCATGAATTCCCCTTTTGCTTGAACGAATGACAAAGGACATAAGACATAAGACAATTACAAAATCGTCCCCTGCAAACCAATCAGCAATCCACTCACCATCATGGCAGGTGTGCTAATCGGCATCGAGTTCAGACTCGGTGTCGCCGTTGGTTTATTGAAATAGTCATAAACCGTGCGGGAAAGGTTACGAATTAACTCCGAGGCACTCGCATCATTGTGGGGACGTTTCACCAAGGTGACAATGAGATACCGTTTACCTGTGGGCATATCCACAATACCCACATCTCCCAACACTGAACCAATATCCCCCGTTTTATGGGCAACCATCGCCCCTTTACCTAATCCTTGAGGAATCAGAGAATTATTTACGGTACGCTGCATGATATCCAACAAACGATCGCGCGATCGCAAAGTCAATAATTCCCCTTGATTCACCTTATACAGCAAGTTTGCCATGTCTCTGGCATTCGTGGTATTCGTTCCTTCTAAATCCGGTAAGGGGTTATTGATTGCCGTTGCGGTTAATCCCCAGGATATGAACCGTTGATTAACAGCTTGGATACCGCCGAGGCGATGAATAATCATATTGGTGGCGGTATTATCACTAATCGTAATCATCTTGGTTGCCACTTCCAAGGCACTATACTGCGTCCCAGGTTTTTGATATTGCATGTCCCCTGAACCTTTGGCGATCATTTCTGGTGTCATGGTTAAGGGTTCATCTAAGCGAATTTTGCCCGCATCGACATCCTGAAAAAATGCCACCAGAATCGGGACTTTAATCGTGCTGGCGGCGGGAAAGATGGAGTTACTTTCCCAGTCTAAGTAGGCGCCTGTATCTAAATCCACCACAAAAACACCAGGTTGCAATTTAGGATTTTTGGCGACTAATGTTTGTACTTGGGCTTTCAGGGGAGTGATTTCTTGGCGCAGGGGGAGGGTTGAGGCAATGCTTTGATTCGTCGGGCTTTCTTGAGGGTTCCCCTCCGCCGCTTCACTCGATCGCATCGACATTTTGCTGGTGGGATCTAATACTGATAATAGAGTTCCTGCGATCGCGCCAATGCCAACGCCGAGAATCAGGAGGCGGATAATCTGAATCCATATACCCGAAAAGCGTTTTTGGGAATGCCGAGTGCGCCGGGATTTTCCCGTCTGGGCGGGTTGAGAACGAGATGACTGACGCTTCGGTTTCGCCTCTGATGGAGTCGAGACAGTTGAGCGCCGCTTTTGCCGACGGAGGCTATTTTCCTGACGTGGGTTCAAAGGTTGGGATAGTGGAGTTGCAGCCGGAGGGTGACTCATCCGACGATTCCCCAGAGAAGTTTCTCTGATGGGTATCCCGTTAATCGCCCGGAGTTTTGGTAGCTTCAGATTTGGGTAAATCGAGGATTCACTGGGATACTGGGCATAACGGTTTAGGGGTATGGCTTTGGGGCGACTGGGGTTTTGAGAATTAGGCTGAACCGCACGCAGTTGAATGGGGTGCTGACGGCGTTGTGATGGGGAAGATGAGGGAGGATTAATATCCTCTCCCAGGGGCAAGGTTTGTCGAGGGCGGCGTTGACGAGAAAGCCGACGATAACGATAGGTTTGTCGTTGTTCAGACTCGATGCGATCGGTTTGATGCTTACTGCCCCTAGACACTGCCACTGAAAATACCTCCAACACAACTAAATTCTAGATATTTACTCTTCAAGCAGTCATATTCCTGATGGTGTGAACATGGCTATTTTCACAATTTATCGACTAAAAGTCTATATCCTAAGACAGTAGCTAGGATTCTGACTCATCCTGTTGTGACCTCGGCATAAATTGTACCGCCCATTCTGTCTGACGGAGAATACCTCTAAGCATGGCGACGTCTTCTGGGGTGAGCATGGCTCGGTAATACAGGCGTCTGAACTTTTCCATGCGGGATGTCGAGGTGTGGGGATGTAGGTAGCCAATCTCTAATAATACGGCTTCTAAGTGTTGGAAGTAAGCCTCTATTTCATCTAAGGAAGCGGTGGTATGTAGAGACGCACCATGGTGCGTCTGGGGAGTATGTAGAGACGCACCATGGTGCGTCTTACCAGGGCTCATCTGAGAAGATGGGGAGGCGAGTTGAGCCAGCTCATAACAGCAAATTGCCACAGCCTGAGCTAAGTTTAACGAGGGATACTCTGGATTGGCTGGGATACAGACAAATCGCTGGGCATAGTTGAGTTCATCATTGCTTAACCCCCGATCTTCGGGTCCAAAAATCAAGGCAGAGGTGATATCATCCTCCAATAACCAGGGTAATGCCAAGCGGGGAGGCTCCAGAGTCGTCGGCAAATGACGAGTACGGGCAGTGGTTGCGATCGCGCGTTGACATCCCTGTAACGCCTCAGGCAACGTTGCCACCTGTTGGGCTGATTCTAAAACATCGACACCATGAACCGCCATCTGCCGCGCTGGTGATGCCTTCGGATTACAATGGGGATTGACAAGCCATAACTGGTGCAACCCCATATTTTTCATCACACGGGCAACTGATCCTATATTTAAAGCACCTGCGGGTTCAACCAAGATAATTCGCACATTCGCTAATGTCATGCCTTGTCTGCGGACAGATAGTCTGCTAATTTACTGCCTTTGTTCCTATTCTCGGATAAATCGCGGCTTTTTCCCCACACAATCGCCTAAACCCTCTTCTCCAGCCGTTCCCTTCCCTGTCTTCAGGTTTATTCTACTTTAGCTTGATAAAGCCTTCATCATAGAAATACAAAAATTTTATTAAGATTTAGTAAAGTATCGTCAATTCAACCTGTCATTTTTTGATTCTTGTCCTATTGATAGATATAGAGGGTGTAATTCCAATGCGTTAAACTAGAAACAGGAGCGGAACTTGTTTATCTCATTTTGTTGGAGAAGAATAACTCATCACATATCGCCACACTACTCTCTCCTACCTTAAACCTGCTAAAAACGACAAAAAGACCGTAATTCGCCAAAAATTCTCGGAGATTGAATTATGCCACAACAGCTCATTGTGACCAATACAAAAAACAATGGCTCAGGTTCCTTAAGAGATGCGATTTCCTTAGCTCAATCAGGAGATACGATTAAATTCAGTTCCAGCCTTGCCGGAAAGACCATTACCCTCAGAACAGGTCAACTGGAAATCCGCCCAGGTAAAAATATAACAATTGATGGGGCTGACGCTCCAGGGCTGAGGATTAGCGGGAACAAACAATCCCGCCTATTTTTTGTTAACTCAAATCAAGATTTCAACGCCAGCCTGACCTTAAAAAACCTTAACCTGATCAACGGATATACTAAGGAACGCGGCGGCGCGATCGAGATCACTCACCAAGGCGCCTTAACGGTCGATAATGTTCAATTTAAGAACAACGTCGCTGATAATGGTGGCGGCGCAATCTACAGCGCCTGGGAAACCGAATTAACGATTAATGGCAGTACCTTTGATAAAAATAAAGCCGTTGCTGGAAATGATGAACGCGGCGCCGGTGCTATTGCCTTTGTCAGTCCCGGAAAATTCACCGTTACCAATAGTGAATTTACCAACAACCAAGGCATTAACGGTGGGGCAATTAATAGTCTCCAAGGCAAGTTAACCATTGAAAACTCGAAGTTCATCAACAACAATACCACTGCAGCATTTTATGACAAGGGAAACAAAAATCCATCCTTAAGAGGTTACGGCGGTGCAGTTTACACAGACCGCGCCAGTAGTGGAAGTGATTCAACCTCTGGCACAATTCGGATTATCAATAGTGTCTTTGACGGGAATAAAGGTCGGGCTGAAGGCGGTGCAGCTTATCTCTACACGGGTACGCAAGACAATGTAAGTATTCAAGGTAGCCTCTTTAAAAATAACGAAGTTTTAGCACTCCCTAATGGAGGAAATAAAGGGAACGGAGGTGCCGTTGTTCAACTCAGTAATGGACTCAACAAAGGATTAGTCGTCCGCGATACAACCTTTGCCAATAATAAAGCAGCCCATCAGGGCGGTGCTTTATGGACTTATGACGCTCCAACTAAAATTATTAACAGCACCTTTTCGGGTAATCAAACCACTGGAGATACATCAGGGAGTGTCGGTGGTGGAATGACACTCTACAGTCCCACCGAAATTACCAACTCAACCATCGCTTACAATAACGCTAGCTGGGTTGGTGGCGGTGTATCGGCTGGTAAGAATGCTAAGGTCAGCGTCAAGAACACCATCTTTTACAAGAATACAGCAGATAATGGCACAAACGATTGGGGAATTCAACAACACACGAATAAGGAATTAATTGACAAGGGTGGGAATGTTCAGTTTCCGCCGAAAGCCACAAAGAACTGGAATGATTACAATGCAACTGCCGGGATTAAAATTATCGATGCCCAACTGAATCCGTTGCAGGATAACGGTGGTCTAGTTCCGACGCATACTGTGGGGAACCCCCTGGTTAAAGTGGGGGCTTTATTGGTAAATTCCGGCTTAACTGGTGGCGGTAATGTGATTAATACTGCTCCCCTGTTAGTCACCGCTATTGCTGACCAAACGGCTGAAGTAGACGAATCCTTCACTTTAGATATCACCAATAAGTTTAGTGACACTGATGGCAAGGATTTAACTTACTCTGCCACTTTAAAAGATGGAGGCGAACTTCCTTCGTGGTTAAGTTTTGACCCAGATCAAGGTACATTCACAGGTACACCGAATAGTGGGGATGAAACCCTGAATATTTTGGTTACAGCATCGGATAGTCAAGGTGGGACAAAAAGCGATGGGTTTAAACTCGATATCGCCGCCGCACCTGTGGTTAACAATGACCCCACTTTACTCTCTCCCATTGCTGACCAAACGGTTGAGGTAGACGAATCCTTCCGTTTAAATATCACCAATAAGTTTAGTGACGCTGATGGCGATAGATTAACCTACAGCGCCACGTTAAAAGATGGAGGCGCACTTCCTTCTTGGTTAAGTTTTGACCCAGATAAAGGTATATTCAGAGGTACACCGAATAATGGGGATGAAACCCTGAATATCTTGGTCACAGCATCGGATAGTCAAGGTGGGACAAAAAGCGATGGGTTTAAACTCGATATCGCCGCCGCACCTGTGGTTAACAATGACCCCACTTTACTCTCTCCTATTGCTGACCAAACAGCTCAAACCAAACAATTTTACAGTTTAGACATCAGTGACTATTTCACTGACCCTGATGGCGACTCTCTCACCTACTCGGCTATCGGCTTACCCAAAGGATTAAACCTGAATCCGGAAACGGGTTTAATTAGTGGCAATCTCCGCAACAAAGCCGTCGGCACGAATTCGATTACTCTCACCGCTAATGATGGTAATGGAGGAGAAATCAGTGATGTCTTTGACTTAACGGTAAATCGTGGGACAAGGAATAACGGCAATGCCAAGCCTCAACTCAGTCCCCAAAATGATTGGTTGGACAGCAATCAGTTTACTCTCAATGGGCAAAACCCAATGGCAGAGGGTAACCAGAGTCTTACCCTAACAGGTGAACCAACGAATGAGTCTCCTGTCTTAGGAACTCAATTACAAGGGGAAAAAGAACTCATTGATTTACGCGGGCAAACCAGTCCGGTAGAGGCGAATTTTATCGAGATTAAGAGTGAGGCTCGCTTTGATAATTCTGTCGGCTTGTACGTGATTGAAAATGAAGAGGGAGCAGTTAAAGACCCAATGACAGGTCAACTAATTCACCCAGGAAACGAGGGTTATGCCCAAGCTGCCCTTGCCCAACGGGTGGTTAGCGATGTGAATCGAGGTATGGTGACGTTTAACACCCAGTTACAGGGAGGAAGTCTTCTCGCTCCTTATATTATTGCTAATGGCACGACGGAGGAATGGCTAACTGAGAATTCAACGAATCAGTACCTGGGTTATGGAGAACCCATTGCCTACTTTGCCTACTTGGGTGCGAATCCTGATAAAGTTGATCACATTCGCCTATTGGGTGATAACACCTTTGGCTTTGAGGATTTGCATGGAGGTGGTGACAATGATTTTAATGATTTAACCTTCCAGGTTGATTTAACTGTTGCCTAACTTCTGAGATCAGATTATCTGATTTTCTCCCCAAGCAACTGCCTGTTTCCGTTCCGCTTGGGGAGATCATTTATATAATTTTTCAGTTGACTGGATAAAAATAGTCTTGCCTTTCCTGAGGCTAATGTTTCTTGGGCAAAAGCAGGGCTAGGGAAGATGTGAAGTGTTTTGAGAAAAATGCCAGCCTGACAAGTTCAAAATGTACACAGTACAATGATTTCAACCTTATATGGCTCCTTAACCCAAGATGGCACGAGTTCGTTCTAAGTCAGATCTACCGACTAAAATCTGCCCCGTCTGCGAACGTCCTTTTACTTGGCGCAAAAAATGGGCAAAATGCTGGGATAATGTGAAGTTCTGCTCGGAACGCTGTCGCCGACGCAAATCCCAAGCCAGTTAACTGTCTTAAGCCATAAAGGAGGTTCGTGAATTCGATGCAACCCAAATTAATTATCCATGGTGGTGCAGGAAGCGCCCTGAAAACCAAAGACGCCACCCAAGCGGTGCGCGATTCTCTTTATAAAATACTCGATGAGATATATGCTCTGTTATTAGCCGGTGCAAATGCCCGTGAAGCAGTGATTCGAGGCTGTCAACTCCTAGAAGATGAACCTCGCTATAATGCCGGAACGGGTTCGGTATTGCAATCTGATGGACAGATTCGCATGAGTGCGTCACTGATGGATGGTAAATATCAGCGCTTTAGCGGTGTGATTAATGTATCGCGGATCAAAAATCCCATCGAGTTGGCGAAGATTTTGCAAGATTGTCCCGATCGCGTCCTCTCGGATTATGGAGCGGCGGAACTGGTGCGGGAAGTGAATGCACCCATTTACAACCCGTTAACCGAGAAACGATTACAGGAGTGGCTACAGGAGAGACAGGATAACTTTGAACGGGCGATGGCGGATGTGGTTAGCGAACCTGAACTCCTTTCCTCGGAAGCCGGACGGGGTACGATTGGGGTAGTCGCGTTAGATAGTCAGGGATGCTTGGCGGCGGGTACATCGACTGGCGGGAAAGGGTTTGAACGGATTGGTCGGGTCAGTGATTCGGCAATGCCTGCGGGGAATTACGCCAACCTGAAAGCCGGCGTAAGCTGTACCGGCATTGGTGAAGATATCATTGATGAATGCTTCGCCGCACGGGTTGTGGTGCGCGTCACCGACGGTTTATCCTTAGCCGATGCCATGGCACGTTCCATAAAAGAAGCAAAGGAGAATCGGCGGGATTTAGGTGCGATCGCGATTGATGCTACGGGTGCGATCGCCTGGGGCAAAACCAGCCAAATTCTCCTCGCTGCTTACCATACCGGTCACCAAAAGGGAGACACACTTGAAATAATTGAGGAGGTGCAAACGGTATAGCAGAGGTTATCCTTCATCAATAGGCTCGCCTCAACCAATCTCGCAGGTTGCCTGGATGGGGACAGTATTTCTGGGCAAGACATGCTGTTCCATCTCAGCTTCCAGCTAATTTTGGATCAATCAGCCTAGTCGAGTTAACCACAACTGACGTAATACAGTGAAAACAGACGTATTACGCTCTTGTCTGTAGTTTCGCTGATCAACTCCCTTGAGTCAAGTTTTGTTTGCAAATCTTTATAGGGGTCGCGATAGTCGCATCTGGGTGTAACGGAAAAGATATAATCATTTTTTACTCTTAAATTATTGAGAAATTATGACACTGAGATTTATTAGCCCAAAAACTGACTTTGCCTTCAAGAAAATATTTGGGTCAAAGGACAGCAAAGATATTCTGATTAGCTTTTTAAATGCCTTGATTTATGAGAGCAATTCAATGATTCAGGATTTAGAAATCATTGATCCCTATAATCCCAGGGATGTCGTTGATCTAAAAGATAGCTATCTAGATGTCAAAGCTTTGCTGGATAATGGCTCAACGGTGTTAATTGAAATGCAGGTACTCAATGTGGCGTTCTTTGAGAAGCGCGTCATTTATAACCTGACTAAAACTTATGCGAATCAATTAAAATATGGGGAAGGATATTCTCACCTTAAACCAGCCATTGCCTTAACCATTACCGATTTCCCAATGTTTGACCAGACTCAACGATTCCTGACGCGCTTTTGCTTAAAGGAAAAACAGGAGTTGTTTGATTATCCTGATCCGGAAATCGAGTTAATCTTTGTTGAATTACCCAAATTTACTAAAACCCTTGATGAATTAGACAGTTTAACTGATAAATGGATTTACTTTATTAAAGAGGCTCCCAGCTTGGAAGTCATTCCACCCACATTTAGGCAACTTCCGGAACTGGATAAAGCCATGAATATCGCGAATCAAGCGAATTTAAGTGTAGAGGAATTGGAAAAATTGCGTAAGCAAGAAATGTTTCTCGAAGACCAACGAGGTTTTATTATTAAGGCAAAGCAGGATGGATTAGCAGAAGGATTAGAGCAAGGATTAGAGCAAGGATTAGAACGAGGGCGTCGAGAGGGAGAAATCCGAGCGATGTTACGTTTACTGGAGCGACAGTTTGGGTCAATGTCTCCAGAAATCATTAACCAGATTCAAAATTTATCTTCTGAACAATTGGAACATCTAGGAGAAGATGTTTTAGACTTCAATAGTCTAGAAGAATTATCAAACTGGTTAGAAGACAATGGGATGAACAGGTGATTAATACCAAGTTGCATTCAAAGATACAACTTTCTCTCCCCCAGCTAAGAGACGTGCCATGGCACGTCTCTACACTGCTCCCAACAGGACGATGCCTAAAAGCAGAGCTAATCAATGATAATAGTTTTTTATATTTGCACTAGAGCGAAATTGGTTTACATTATGAATAGAGACAAACAAACCACACGGAGCAAATCAAACCATGTATACCACCTACCAAAACGGACTGCTCAATTCCACCCCTGTTGAAACCCAGACAAACCCCGCCAACTCTCCCACCTCACCCCAACAACCCATCAAGCCACTGCAAACCATCAAGCAATGGTTAGAGAACATCGAAATTCACAACCCCGCCAAAGCTAGATTCTTCTGCAAAATGATTCCCGCCCAGTGCCCATTTGAACGAGATATCTGCCTCTTTGGGCGTCGGGTTGCTCACATTCCTCCCTTGTGCAAACTCAATCCTTTCTATGACGAATTCGTTAGCCTTCGCTTTCGCGCCCTTTGCTACTTGGCTGACCAATGTGGGGAAGATATCAGTGCTTATTGTTAGTCATTCGTCATGGGAGACTATACCTCCATTACGCGCAGCAAAAATGCCCACTTATCGGCAATCTCTTCAATAATCTTAGCCGTCGGTTTTCCCGCACCATGACCCGCCTTAGTTTCAATGCGAATTAAGACTGGATTATCCCCAGAATGGGCAGCTTGTAACGCCGCCGCAAACTTAAAACTATGGGCTGGAACCACGCGGTCATCATGATCCGCTGTCGTAATTAATGTTGCTGGATAAGCCGTTCCTGGCTTGAGATTATGTAACGGAGAATAGGCATAAAGCGCCTTAAACTCCTCCTGATTTTCCGGTGAACCATAATCAGAACACCAAGCCCAACCAATCGTAAACTTATGGAAGCGCAGCATATCCATGACACCAACTGAAGGAAGGGCAGCACGGAATAAATCTGGGCGCTGAGTCATGCAAGCCCCGACTAATAAACCACCATTACTTCCCCCACCAATTGCCAGTTTTTGCGGACGAGTATATTTATTCTCAATTAACCACTCCGCTGCGGCAATAAAATCATCAAACACATTTTGCTTATTCAGCTTTGTTCCCGCTTGATGCCAATCTTCGCCATACTCTCCACCGCCTCGGAGATTCGGAATCGCATACACGCCTCCCATCTCCATCCACACCAGATTACTAATCGAAAAGCTGGGAGTTAGGGAGACATTAAAACCACCATAACCATAGAGATAGGTGGGATTATTGCCATCCAATGCTAACCCCTTCTTGTGGGTAATAAACATCGGCACTTGTGTCCCATCTTTACTCGGGTAAAACACTTGCCGCGTTTCGTATTGAGTCGGATCAAAGTCTACTGTCGGTTGGCGAAATAGGGAACTTTCCCCCGTTACCATATCGTAGCGGTAAATCGTTGCTGGGGTAGTGAAACTGGTAAACACATAGAAGGTTTCCGTATCATAACGCTTCCCGCCAAATCCCCCGGCTGAACCAATTCCCGGTAATTCTACCTCCCGAACAAAGGCACCATTGAGGTCAAAAATCTTAATGGCAGAACGGGCATCTTTGAGGTAATCGGCGACAAATTGGTTATTCAGAACGCCGACACCTTCTAAAGTTTCTTCGGCTTGGGGAATAAGTTCTTGCCAGTTCTCTCGTGCTGGGTTATGAATATCAATGGCAATCACCCGACCTCGTGGAGCATCTAAGTCAGTTTGGAACCAGAAGATTGACCCGTCATTGTCAATCAGACTGAAATTCGCTTCAAATTCTGAAATCAATTCGACGATGGGAGAATCGGGGGTTTGTAAGTCTTTGTAGAAAACCAGATTCTTCGGATCAGTTCCTTGACTGACATAAATAATCAGATAATGACCATCTTCTGTTACTGAGCCATTAAACATCCATTCTTTCTGGTCAGGGCGATGATAAATTAGCAGATCATCGGATTGGGCTGTGCCGAGTTTGTGATAATAGAGTTTGTGATAATAATTAGCATCTTCTAATTTTGTGGCATCATTGGGTTCGTCATAACGGCTATAGAAAAACCCTTGATTATCCGTTGTCCAGGATGCACCGGAAAACTTTACCCATTGGAGATGATCCGATAAATCTTCTCCCGTTTCCACATCCCGCACTTTCCATTCTTGCCAATCGGAACCGGAGGTGGATAAACCATACGCCATGCGGTTCCCGTCGTCACTCATAGCGGCACCCGATAGGGCGATAGTCCCGTCTTCGGAGAGGGTATTGGGGTCAATCAGGACTCTGGGTTCTCCATCGAGAGAGGTTAAGGTATAGAGAACGCTTTGGTTCTGAAGTCCATCATTTTTGAAATAGAAGTAGCGGTTCCCTTCTTTATAGGGAATGCCATATTTTTCGTAATTCCAGACTTTGGTGATGCGCTGCTTCAGGGATTCCCGTTGGGGGATGTCTTCGAGATAGCCGAAGGTGACTTTATTTTGCGCTTCTACCCAGGCTTTGGTTTCTTCGGAGTCGGGATCTTCTAACCAGCGATAGGGGTCAGCGACTTTCGTGCCATGATAGTCGTCTACTTGGTCAGCTTGGCGGGTGGTGGGGTAGGTCAGAGGTTGGTGAGAAGATGGCATAAGTCTCGAATGTGAGGCAGCGTTTTCTAGTGTAGCGCTCTTTGGGGAAGGGTTAGGAAGCGTGTGGGGGATATTTCCATTGTTCTAACGCTGACAGTGCAGACTCGTTGGAGCAAATTAATCACCTGTTCTTTGTAATCGGCAAACTTGTAGGTATTGAATTTTTCGCGGATGGTAGGATCTCTGGGTTTCTTCTCTTTGTATTTTTTCAACTTCTGCTTGATATTGCGTTATCAGCAATCTGGACATACAGCGACTCCCGCAATCCTAACACCTGGGCAAATTGAGGACTGAATCTAGCTTAACCCGCTTTGAATGGGAAGTTGAATAGTCGCCATGATGTAGGGGGCGGGTTTAGTCACATCGGGGTTAGGCGAAGAAACGATAATAGTAAAACCCGCCCCTACAGATGTACCATAAGGCAAACGTCAGTCTTTTGGGCTCTCCCGTACTTGGTGTGATAACTTTAACTAATCAATTTTGAACCATTAACTACGGCAAATTTATCGATAAGCTGACTATTCAGATAGGCTTCTAGATAGGGAATACCACGCCTATCTAAGCTAGGATATTGCCATTGACCTGGGGGTAATTTAACCCGCAACCAAGCAAAACGTTCCCCCTTTGGCACTTCAAGTTTGCCAGGAACTTGAAAGGGTTGCCAAGCAGAATTATACCAATCTTCCTGTGTCCAAATCGGAACACCATCCTCATTCACGGGAGAATCCCCCCAACGATGTTCCCTATTCTCTGTTCCCTAAACGAAGCGCTTGATGATTCAGGTGTAAAGAAAGATATGATCCCAGATGTAATCAATTAATCGTTTAGCATCATTTAAAGGCAGAACCTGACAACATCCTTGCTTATCTTTCGTCAATAAGGGGATTTCCGAAAGACTTGCCGTATCTTTACCATCTTGCACCAATTTACCCCGAATCTCTTCTAAATTATGAATCGGGCCATTGATATCAAAATCAATCTTTGTGCCAAACTTATCATCCATCCAGGTTTCAATTAGGTTATCCAACTGTTCAGGGGTTAGGGGCTTAGGGCTAGTTAACAGATGGTAATAAACCAGAATGATTTCTTTACATTCCTCCTCTTCCGCCGCATCAATTAAGGCATGAAACACGCTGGCATTATTTGCCATATTCTTAAAAAATAGGGTTTCGGTTACGGTTTTGCGGAATTTAATCTGCTTACTCTTATAATTGCTATACTGCTTGTAGGCAAATCCCCCTAATGTCACCAGTAGCGATAACACAGCAACGAGGACGGGCATAATATCCCGGACATCTTCTTCACTTGCCTGGACTATCTCCAAAACCGATGGTCCCATCGTAAAAAATAAAATAGCCCCAATAACAATGAGAAGTTTAGGCAGAACTCTCAGGATGATTGGAATAGCGGCACCAATAGCTGGAACGATTAAGAAGAGACGGTCTTTCCAGGTCATGCTAATTTTGATATTGGGGAAGAGGAGCTCTAGGTCAAATTTAGGGATATTCTTGTAAAAATAGAGATACATCTTCCCTGGTGTGAACTGGAGGGAGTCTAATTTGTCACCTTTGCTTTGAAAATAATCGGCGTCTTTGAATTTAATCAATAAAACGACTCGTTCAAAAACATTGATTTTTTTATCTTTTTTTCTGATAAACTTTTTGACCTGAATGGTTTCTTCATAATCCCCGCGACAGTAGCAGACGAGTTGGTCAAATTCATCAAAATCAACAGCAGTTTTCAGTTGAATTAATGACCTTTCTTTAAAGGCGCGTTGTAAATTATTCGGAGAGAGGGGAACATAATTGGCGCGTTCGAGAATCGTCTGAAAGTCTGTAACCACATTCGCCTCGCGTTCGGCTAATTTATCGGGAGTGAGTTCAACTCTCGATTGAGTATCAGCATCAGGGTTGAACGGATCATAATTATTCTTTAACCGTTCCAAATAGGCATGAAACTTAAAATGATAATAGGCGGAAAGTAAAGTACAGAAATCCCGGAACTGTTGCACCTTCTCGTTAGGCAACTGTCCATCGTCTAGGCACAGTTCGATTAAGTCGCTGCGACGATAGGGAATAAATGCTTCTCGGTCTTGATAAGTCGCCATATCTGACAATAGACTAAGTGGTCGGACTTTCATTAAAGTTTACTGTTGAGACTAGGGAACAGGGTACAGAAATGACCCTTCACTTCGCGCATAGGAAACCGGGTTTTGACAATCTTTAACTCGAATGGGAATGACTGGTATGCTGGTGGGCAGTGCCCACCCTACGGTATATCAAGGGTTTCGGCGATCTAAAAATGCTTATTTCAGGGTGATTAATCTTTAAATCAGCCCGACAAAATAGATGTCTAGGTGCTTATTTCACATACACAAACCCAGCACCAATTCCCTGTGATGGGTCGCGAAGCTTGATATTTTTAATCGGTACTGCTGAACAGGGTAATGGAGATGCCCAACATCGGACTTTCCAGTTTGCTGGATAGACATAAGTAACATCATTCACTTGGTCAGATACTAGATTAGCACTAGGTAAGGGAGGAGGTAAAATTAATCGGGATTGAGCATTATCCTGAATCAGACCAACAGTAGTCAAGCCAATGACAAATAGGGAAGCCAATAAGATTGTTTGAGGTTGTTTTAGGGTGTGAGTGAATCGAGACAGGGGCTGGGTCAATTTAGAGGGAATTTTTTCAAACAGTCTTTGACCATATATTGCCCCAAATAAAGCCGGAATAAGCAGAAAATAGCCCAAGCCAAACCGGAGCAAAGGACTTTGAATCATAATAAATGTAATACCGAGTAATCCTAATAATAATATCCAGACAGTCCCTAATTTAAGGTGTTTTCTAAATTGACGGAATATAGGGATAGAGAAAAGAATGACAAAAATTGTAATCAAAGCCATGATTTGAGATTTAACTGAACCTTTTAGCCATCGCCAAACTCCTAAAGCTATAGCCGTTAATCCTGACTCCTCTGAATCCGAAAACACCCACCAGAACTTGATGGGTTGAGTTTCCTTTATGGCTTTTTCGATGGGAACTGACCAAGGCAGGTCGAGGCACATAAAGGTTGAAGGATACAGGGGGCATCCGGATGTGGTCAGGCTATATAAAACCATGGGTGATAGGATTAATATAGTAATAGCACCACCTGTCAATAGCCGCTTAATTTGTAGTTTAAACTGATTACCGATTAGATAAAAAAGAAATCCTATGGGGAGCAGCGGTAGAGCCGAAAGCTTAATGGTTACGGCTCCGGCTGATAGAATTAGGGGGATAGTTTTAGCATCGAAAAGAGGCGTTTTGGCATTAGTATTTCCTAAAGAAGACTGAGCGCTATGTGAAATAACCAGAATTGTCCAGGCTGTCACTCCAATAAGGAAAGCAACTGTGACATCAGGAGAAAATGAGATGAGTATTGGTGAACCCGTCAATACAGTCCCCGTGTAAACGAGAATGGCAATAGCTGAAAAAATCAATAAAAACCAGTCCGATAAGCGTCCTTTACGGCTGAGTATTTGATTGAGCGTAATTAGAGATTGTAAAATAGCGATAAGGAAGATAAAGCCATTGGTAATCGCACTGACTCGACTGCCAAAAATTGGTGAAGTTAACGGCGCGGCGAGAGCAAACCAAGAAGAGGTAAAGCCAAACTTAGCATTGATTAGCGCTAATCCATTAACCGCGCCAAATTGAGACATCCATCGCATAGAACCAAAGTGATAGAGTCCGGTGTCAAACCAGACTATTTTTTGACTGGTAAAAGCGGCAATAATTAGTTCTAAGGTAAGAAATCCAACGATAAAGCTGGGAGAAAGACGCGATCGCACCGCAGCCAGTTCACTCCGGGTTGGCTGAGACAACAGAGATAGGGCGACTAAACCGATGGCAAGGAGGAAGCCAACGGCGCTAGATAACGGTAAAATCAAGGAAGTTGCCAGCAGGGAGACACACAGGAAAATGATTCCCAGCCAGACGGCGGCGATGAAGCGATCGCCTCGACGATCAATGCGATCGGCTTTCAACCGATTCACAATAGCTGTGCCAATTGAGAAACAAACACCAATCAGAAAAAGCCAAGTGATAATAAAATAAACCATTCAGCACCTCTAGTCCTAATGAGCCCTATTGCGATCGCTGCTATTTATTTTCATTTAGAAGTCTATCAACAGAGATTGGGCGTTGGGGATTGAGTGGCTAGGATTCTGGGGGATTTCTGGCAAGTGCAACCGGAGGTGGAAAAAGACACCACACGGATGAAAGAACAGAGAGTGTTGAATGTATAGGGGCGGGTTTAGGTGATGCGATCGCCAGCTACTAATGATAACCTTTTCTCAAACCCGCCCTGACCGAGTTTTGATGTCCCATCTCCCCCCAATTCAGCCAGATTGCGGAACCGGAGTCACCAAAATCCGCCTGATGGCGATATTTATTGCCAGAGAGTAAATGTTATAATGCTTGAAAGCTAGAGAGCCAGGGTAGGTATAGGTTTTTATGAGTACAGTGTTAGTCGTAGAGGACGATCTCACCCAACAACATTTGCTCTCAAAGCTGCTTGAGCGTGTAGGGCTGACGGTAATTGTGGCTGGGGATGGTGTGGAGGCGCTGGAGAAAATTCAGCAATTTCACCCAAATTTGGTGATTTTGGATATTGTCCTCCCCCGCATGAATGGCTATGAAGTCTGTCGTCGCCTGAAATCGGAACCGGAAACTCAGACTATCCCGGTGTTAATGTGTTCGGCGAAAAAAGAGGATTTTGACCGCTACTGGGGGATGAAGCAAGGGGCGGATGCTTACTTAGCCAAGCCTTGTCATCCCCAAGAAATCGTCGAGACTGTAAAGAAATTGTTAAAGTCCCATGATCGAGCTGTAAGCTGATTGGTGATTAGGAACTTGAGCAGACATTGCACCCGGAGGAGACGTTTCAGCAGAACGTCTCTAGGGATGGGATGATTTAGGCTCGGTGTAGTACATTAGTTCCTTACTCCTTACCTTCCCTGTTGCCCTCTATCTTCTGCCTTATTTTCACCAACGTGTAAATTATTCAACCGAACTTGATAGAATTCCCGTGACTGTCGTCGGTATAAACGTGAAATGAATGTAAAAACTGCCAGCCGTTTCAGACCATTCTAAAACCTTAGCATAAATATCCTCACTAATAGTCCTGCGATCATCAATATTAATATTGATTAAATTAATCTTAATATCACTCAACGGGGGTGGAATAAAAGGCTCATCCTGAGAACGAATGCAAATTTCTGCCCCTTGGTTAGATAGTTTAATCATCTTTCCTCGGAAAATTGCACTCGTCAGCGTTTTTCCGTCCAACAGGGTATAAATAATGGGAATAGGATGACGCAGAGAACAGAATACGTCTTTGTGCTGAGACAAAACTAAATTATAAGGTTCACCAATCCCGCCAATTTCATAAATTGTAATCGGCTGTTGTACCCCCTTCGGTTGCACCCGTTGGGAACCATTAATGGTCAAACGAAACGCTCCCACCTCCTGTAACGTGGATTCAGAAATTAAAACTTGATTGCCAATGGCACAAGATTCGATGCGAAACGCCAAGTTAACCTGGTTACCAATTACCGTATATTCACTATGTTTTTCACTGCCAATATTACCAACCACAGCCTCCCCTGTATTAATCCCAATACCCATATCGAGGGGAAACCAACCCAACTCTTCCATCTTGGCGTTAACCCGACTCATGGTTAACTGCATCGCCACCGCACAAGCCACCGCCCGTTCCCCATCATCCTCTCTCATCGTCGGTGCGCCAAAGATGACTAAAATGCCATCTCCCATAAACTTATCAATGGTACCCTGATAGGATAAAATTACCTCTAACATCGATGCCAAATAGAGGTTCAATATATTTACCACATCTTCCGGGAGAATCTTTTCAGACAGGGCAGTAAACCCCCTTAAATCCGCCGTGAGAATCGTAACCTTTTGTCGCTTCCCCCCCAGTTTCAAGCCATCCTGATTTTCCAGTAAATTCACCACCACTTCAGGACTCAAATACCGTCCAAAGGTTCTCTGAATCGCCGCAGCGGTGTGGGCAATATAGGCAGTAATGGCGACACATGATCCAGTAAATGCCATTAATGGTGGTACAATAGTTAGCCACCAGCCGTATAGAAAAGCCAGGTAAGTAATTCCCAGTAAAATCCCAGCCGCGAAAACTTGTCCCACTCTTCTGTGATAAGATTTTTGGCTTAAACAGCCAGTATGGCGCCAAAACCAGGTTAGTACCGCCCCAATTCCCGCCCACAGGAAAATCCATACCCCTTCCGCCACGTCTGAGACGGTTCGCATCAGAGGGCGCCCATCCATCGCCGCACTAATTATTTGGCTAGTGAGATTGGCGTGAACCTCTACACCCGCCATGGGTTTAACCCCAGAAAATAATCCACTACTATAAGGCGTGGTGAAAAAGTCAGGAAAACTATCACCGACAACGCCAATTAAAATAATGCGATCGCGTCCCCAGTCGGGTGGTAATCTATGATTGAGAACATCTTTGAGGGAAACAACCTCAAAGTGCTTCGCCCCACCCCGATAATTCACCAGTATCTGATACCCCCCAGCATCCGCCCGCACATATCCGCCATCATTGGGTTGAAAGCGTCGAAATATTGTCTCGCCTAATTTCCAATTTTGGCTTCCGGGTATCATTTCTGGCTGAATTCCTTCTGTCTTCAGATAACGTAACGCTAAATGTAGGCTAAAACTATAGACGGTTTCCCCGGTGGGTTTATCAACAGAAATTAACCCCCGTCGCACTTTATTATCCGCATCAACGATTAAATCATTCGCCCCGACTTGTCCTCTTACCTTCAAAGCCGGTGGTGGTGCAACAATTTCCCGTTTTGTCTCACCGACGACTTTTTCAATCCCCACCAGATTTGGCGTTGATTCAAAGACCTTGACTAATTGGTCATGTCCCGGTTCGATGGGGATATCCCGAAAAATATCCAAGCCAATGACTCGAGGCTGTCTGGCTTTCAATTTCCGAATCAGTTTGGCATAAACCCCATCTGCTAGAATCGGTTGTCCCAAACTTTGGATATCCCGTTCATCAATTCCGACAATGGCAATCCGTTGATCCTGTGGTTCAGGTGAACGTAGGCGCATATACTGGTCATAAGCTGCCCATTCCCATAACTGCAACAATCCCAGCATTCGGAATAGGATAACACATACCGTCACACTTGGGGCAGTAATCCATATCCCTCGTCCTTGCCAAAGCCATTTTTTCAGGTTGGTCATTCGTCATACGTCATTGGTCTTTTGTCATACGTTAGGCGTTATTTGTCATACGTCATACTTGCTATTCAAGCAGCAATCCACATCTTTTGTTTAATACTATTGTTTCTGGTTATTCCATAATTTTATACAATTTTTGCCCCAATCCTTCTCCCTCCTCTGCTACATTGGTGTTAAAAATAATTCAGTCGGGGCGGGTTTAGTTGCATCTGGGGAGTATCAGAAACGATAATAGTAAAACCCGCCCCTACACACAATTCGGTTAGGGCAGGTTTAGTCGTATCGGGATGATGGTAGCTACGTCTCTACAACCCAACTGATTGTAAAAGCCCTGCCAAAGCGTTAGGATAGGTATCACGTAATCGTAGCGCGATCGCAAGTGACTCATGCCAAATTCCGGCTTCTGCATAGAGTTGGGCTTGCTGGGGTAAATCCGATGTCTCCAACTGACGGACTAATTCTGCTGGTAATTCCCGGCGCTGGAGTTTCCCCTGAATAAATACATCTTGAGTTCTATCTTGAGAATTACAAATAATCGCCAATTCCCAGCGATAAATCTGATTCATTTCCAGTTTAGCCGTAGCGGGTAACTTAACGTCCATCACACCCGCTTCACCCGTTAACGGAATCATTTTCTGGGCAAGTTCATTCCCCTGATTATCCATCAGCACTAATTCCGCCGTCTTTGCCCGGGTTTGGGGAATATCAAAGAATAAGCTAGGTGTTTCACTAACCGTTGTTACCAAATTATTCCGAGGAACTAACGCCGTTAACGACATCGAATCCGCTTGCAGACAAGACAAATCACGTCGCCCCCCACTCGCCGTTCGTTCCGGTGCCCCTGTCCCATCCGTTGGTGGAAATTTCAAGCTATACCCTAACGATGAAACTAGGACACTCGACATAATAACTCCTCCGGTTATCAAGACTTTAAAACCCGCAAAACACTTCAACATTTTCATTACCAAAAAATTACTCTATTCGGAATTAGGGCTATTTTTTGTTCAGTTATCTGTGCGGTAGGGCGGGTTTTGTTGTTCAGTTAGTTCTGACTAGCTAATTTTAGTTCCTAAACCCGCCCCTACAATGGTTCCTAAACCCGCCCCTACACACAATTACCAGGGGTTCCCTACTAATGTGAACCCTGCCCAATAATAGGGATGGGATAAACTGGTATTGGTTAAATCGGCTAATTCTGGGGGTAATATTACCGTTCCTCGCATCCCCGCACTGCGTAATTCACCCGCTTCAATTTGAATCTGTTCCTGAATCATCGAAAGTTGTGCCTGACGTAAGGCTTCTGATTTAACCTTTGCTGATTGTAACTGATGATAAAAATCCGTCATTAACGCAAATGTTCCTTCGTCACTCACCGACCAAAGACTCGCCAAAGCTGACTTTGCCCCTGATGCTACCGTTAATCCGGCAAAGCCTAATTCTGCCCCTGGATTATCCACGGCTGTGCGACAAGCGGACAGGGTTAATAATTCCACCTCAGCGTCTTTCCAACCCAGTTGAGGCATATCCGATAAGCTTAATCTCTCATTCCATAACTGAATATAGGAATTCTCCACAGAACCCGAATTTAATTCCGCATGGGTAGCTAAATGAACAATGGGATAGCGATTCCCCAGACGGGATTCAACTAAATTAAACCGGATAAAGTCTTCATTCAGAAACACGTCTCCATTCCACATTTGGTTAATCACGGATAACTCAACCGGAACAGCCGGTAAAGCATTTTTATCGGTAAACTGACTCGCGCCCGTGGCTAAAACTTGAGCATTTTCGAGAGTTTTATAGGTTGGGTTAATTAAGCCAAAACTGGGAATAATCCCCAAGCTATACTTTTCGACTAAAAACTGTTCCCCATCATGCAGGGCGGCAATGGGTAGGCTTCGCAACCCACCGTCCATGGAAAAGACTAGGGTATCAATGTTAGCCGTTTTGAATGTCTCTTCTAAGGGAGAAATTAACCATTGATACAATTGCTGCGCTATCGGTAAATAACTGTGATTTTCTCGCCTATAGGATGTGGCAATTTTCGCCCTAAAGTCTTTAATGGTATCCAGTAACTGGGCGCGTTCTACCCCAGTCACTGTAATTGTCTGAGTTTCTCCTTCGGGAGTAATTACCACCAGTTTGACATCACCCGCTAGGCTGGACTGAGGTGAGGTGATATCGGGGAGATTCACATAAATCACGGCTGAACGATTCCCGGTTTGTTGCTGAATATCTACTAAATGGGTTTGAATCTGGTTGGCGGTAACGGGTGTAGGTTGTAAGTTTTTGCCAAAATAAGCGGCAAACTCTTTTTCCAGACGGGTTTCCAGTTCGGATAGGGTTTTATCGGAATTAGCGACAACGGAATGAACCGTCAAATTAGCTGCATTCATTAACGGGGAATTGAGATGAATCGAACCCGTATCGGTATGTAATGACCCAGTATTAATCCTACCCGTTAGCGTGGTTAAGTTAATATCACCACTGCTAATCGCGCCAGTGGAGGTAATATCATGGGTCGTGATATCTTTTTCGGCATAGAGGATAATGTTACCTGCCTCACCTGTTTTCCCTTGACTTGCAATATCGGCGGTGGTAATGTTCCCTTGATTACTGGTAACGGCGATATCTCCGCTATTTTGACCCCCTTGGGAATGAATCGCCTGAGTCTGCACATCCTGCTTAGCCGTCACCTGGATATCTCCGGAATTCCCGGTTTCGGCAAGGGTTTCAATATCTTCTGTGGTGACGGTACTCTGGCTACTGGTGACGGCGATATCTCCACTATCTTCACCTCCTAGGGATAGAATCGATTGAGTTGTTACCTGCTGATTGGCTGCAACCGTGATATCATCGGAGTCTCCAGTTTCGGCAATGGATTCTAAATCTTCAGTAAGAATCGCCCCATCTGCTGCAACAACCTGAATTTGTCCGGATTTGGCGTCGGCGATGGTTCTTAAGTTGGCTGATTGAATATCGCCGTCAATCTCAAAGGTGTTCAAGGAAATATTGCCACTGCTGCCATTGGGAGCTAAGGTTTGAATATCAGCCGTAGTAATCGTGCGATCGCGACTTTGAATGCTAACGTTGCCACTACGTATCTGACCAAAGGAGGCAATATTATTAATCCTAACGCCACCAGTCGCCTTTAAATTCACATCACCCCCACTCCCCAATTGGGCATAACTGGCAATGTGGTTCACCGAAATATCACCCCCAGGGGTATCCAGATTCACCGTACCACTAGAACCCGTCGTCGTTTGCGAGAAAATCACATTCGTCTGGATATCACCGACTTGACTCGCCACACTGACATTACCACTCCCGATTCCACCAAAGGCACTAATATGACTCGTGGTAATATTCCCCTTTGCCGCCAGTGTCACATCACCGCCGCGACCATTAGAGGCAAAGGCATTCAGATTAGCGGTGGTGGGTTGGTAGAGATTAGACAGACTCTGGCTAAAGATATCCGCCACCGCCAACGATGACACATCAGCCTCAGTCGAAATAATCGGTTCAATATAGGATGAATCCCCCAGGTCCCAGTATTGATAACATTACTGCCCAGAAAGGTTAAATCCACTCCCCCGCCGACAGTCAAATTTCCCGCATTGACAATACTTCCCGATGAATTCCCGGTAAAGGCAAACTGAGTCGGAGACCCGACTAAATCTTGATAGTTATTGTCCCCCACCGCATTAAACCAACCCTCGCCAAAACCAATCCCATTCGCCGTGGTGGCGGTAAAACTAGCGGGTATATTTAAACTGGCATTTTCACCAAAAACAAACCCAGCCGGGTTCATTAAAAATAGATGAGAATTTCCTCCCGTGACTTGAATTAACCCCTGAATGATAGAGGGATTCCCCCCTACCACTCGCCCCAAAATATTTTGAATTTGGGGATTGGATAAGAAATTAGCGATTTGATTAGCATCGAGTCCAAAGTCCTGGAAACTATGGAATAGATTCGCGCCATCACCGGAAAGCGTTCCCCCTTCAATATTAAAGGTTTGACCATCGGGAGTTGTAATCACCGTTCCTATCCCGTCATCGGCTGCCGTTATCGGCTGGGCGTGAAGCCGTTTAAGACTCCAGAAACCTGAAAGGAAAACTACGGCTGTAGCCGCCAGAAAAGTGCTGACCTGTTTTCGGGTTACCATGAATTTATCGTGGATGAAGATTAATAAATAGTCTGACTTACTGCTGTCAGATCATCTATTTATTAGAAGCTGTTTACGATTATATAGACAATCCTATATAAATGGTTTGTAATCATTATTGCCTTATCAAATTTTTAATTGTCTATCAATAATTATATCTTATGTTTAATAGATTTAAAAGCCAATTATTGATTAATTTATAATAGCCCATATACACTATAAACTATAAATGTAAAAATTTTGTGAAAGTTTGGGTTGGGGATTGGGCTAAAGTGTAAAGAGCCGCCGTTTGAATCGTGCGGGTTGAGGGACAAAACCCAACACCCACAAGCCTTTGCCTGACCGAATAACAGGTTAGTACAGACGGAAGGTTTGAGCCAACGTGAGCAATTAGAGGATATTGGGGGTCATTTAGAACCTGTACTCTTGTTCTAGCAATTGAGCCGCTGAGCTTGAATTATTAGAGCGAAATCTGTCAAAATAGATTAAGTAGACGTTTCCATCGATGCCGTTATGCCCCAAACCCACATCC
>NZ_JAVJZI010000250.1:0-12345 GCF_040223135.1 Coleofasciculus sp. G3-WIS-01 | reverse complement strand
TCAAAACGAGAAACGCATCGAGGTTCGCGTGAATGGTAAACGTTGCTACTGTAAACCTGACGAGGTTAAACCTATGCACAGAAAGGATGGGTATAGTTATGCCTAGGTTTACAAGGATTTTCAGCCAACTGGAGAACCGCGGAGAATTGAGAAACCTTAAATGGAATCATTAATCCAGATGACGATAGGATGACATCATGTCCGGCTGTATAGTGCGTCTATTATACCTGTCGTGATTGAGTCAAAAACCATACCCTTCTACCCTTCTACCCTTCTACCCTTTTTAGGCACTTAACGGGAGAATATTGCGGGAACATCAGTAATGAGCGAATTCAACCAGTCAGTGATCAGATCTGGTGCGGCGATCCGTGTTGGTATTTTACATTCTTTAAGTGGCACAATGGCGATTAGCGAAGCCTCGTTAAAGGATGCGGAACTTATGGCGATCGCAGAAATTAATCAAGCGGGTGGTGTCTTAGGACATCAGATTGAACCCGTGATCGAAGATGGCGCGTCCAAATCAGCCACATTTGCCCTTAAAGCTAGAAAGCTAATCGAACAGGAGCAAGTGGCTACAATCTTTGGCGGGTGGACTTCTGCAAGTCGCAAAGCGGTTTTACCGATCTTAGAAGAACTTAACGCCCTGATGTGGTATCCGGTTGAATATGAAGGACTCGAATGTTCTCGCCACATTTTTTATACCGGTATTTGCCCGAATCAACAAGTCGGTCCTGCGGTGGATTGGTTACTAGCACATAAGGGGAAACGCTTTTATCTAATTGGTTCAGATTATGTTTTTCCCAGAACGGCGAACAAGTTAATTAAGGCGCAGCTTAAACAAAAAGGGGGAAGTTTAGCTGGGGAAGATTATGTTCCTTTAGGGATGACAGACTTTGGCGATTTGATTGCCCGGATCAAGGAAGCTAAGCCGGATGTAGTCTTCAATACTCTGAATGGGGATAGTAATTTAGCCTTTTATCAACAGTACAAAGAAGCAGGAATCACGGCGGCGGAGATTCCCATTTTAGCCGTGAGTGTCGCTGAAGAGGAATTGCGCCGAATTGGGGGAAGTATCGCGGTGGGTCATTATGCCAGTTGGAGTTATTTTCAAAGTATTAATACTCAGAGAAACCGCGAATTTGTTCAGAATTTTCAGGCACGTTATGGTCAAGATCGTGTGACCAGTGATCCGATTGAGTCGGCGTATGTCCAGGTTTATCTATGGAAACAAGCGGTAGAAAAAGCGGGTTCTTTTGATGTGAAATTGGTGCGGGAAGCGGCTTATGGGCAACAGTTTGAAACGCCGGGAGGGAAGATTAGTATTGAGACGAATAACCATCTGAGCAAATATTGCCGGATTGGTAAGATTTTGGATGGTGGTCAATTTGAAATTGTCTTTACCAGTGTCGGGCGACTTAAACCTCAGCCTTGGTTGGGGATTGAAAAGTTAAGTGATCAGATCTCGCCCGTCGTGATTGATATGTTGGCAGAGGTTTCCCAATCGATTCAATATAACTGCCAACTGGAACAAAAGTCCCGTGAATTGGAAGCAGCGATGGCGCAATTGATGGCGACGAATGAAAAGTTGCAACGCACTCAAGACCAATTATTGCAAGCCGAAGCCCAATTTCGTGAGTTACAAGATCAAGAAAAACTGCTGAAGCGTCGCTTGTCTAGTCAAATTCGCAGTTCTTTGGAATTAGAACAGATTTTGAAGACGGCGGTGAAGGAAATCTGTTGTTTATTACATATCGATCGCTGCCAGTTTTTGTGGTATCATCCCCAGAGTAGCCCGCCTCGTTTTGAACCCATGGAAGTGGCGGGAGAGTTGAGTGAGAATGGGGGAGTGCAATGGAACACGGCGGATGAACTTTTGCCGGATTTCCCGTTAATGATTCAGCAGCAATCGTTGCTACGGGTTGACGATATTGCTAGTGATAGCCAGCTTAATGGTAAGAGTCGCGATCGCTTTCTCAATGACGGACTGCAAGCCCTGCTAATTGTACCCCTACAAACTCGCAGTAATAAAATTGGTGTAGTGGTTTGTGAACACTATCAGGAAAGTCGCTATTGGAGTGAACAGGAGGTTGAATTAATTGTTTCGGTAGTTGATCAACTATCGAGTGCGATCGATCAAGCTGAATTATATGCTCATAGTCGCACAACCGCCGCCTTAGCCACAGCGCAAGCCGAACAACTTAAGCAAGCCTTGCATGATCTGAAAACCTATCAAACACAGTTGGTGCAGACGGAAAAAATGTCCACGTTAGGGACATTAGTCGCGGGTGTCGCTCACGAAATTAATAACCCCACCAGTTTTATTTACGGTAATCTTCACTATGCAAAAGAATACACGGAGGATTTATTAGAAATGCTGCGGTTGTATCAAAAATATTATCCTGAACCCGCACCCGAAATTCAAGATCACGCCCAAGCGATTGAGCTAGACTTTTTGATCAAAGACTTGCCCAAAACTCTGGGTTCAATGGAGATTGGCGCAGAACGGATTCGTCATTTGGTGTTGAGTTTGCGGAATTTCTCGCGTCTGGATCAAGCCCAAATGCAACCCATGGATATTCATGAGGGGATAGAGAGTACTTTACTTTTATTGCGAAATCGGCTGAAAGGGAATGGTCACAATCCAGAGATTGAATTGGTGAAAGAGTATGGGGAGTTACCGTCGGTTGAGTGCTATCCGTCCCAGCTTAATCAAGTATTTATGAATCTCCTGGGTAATGCGATTGATGCGTTAGAGGAAGTTGTCGCCCGGAATGGGACAAATTTTTTACCGGTAATTCGGATTTGTACAGAAGCGTCCTCGGTTGATTATGTGCGGGTGAGAATTCGTGATAATGGAGCAGGGATGACGGATGAGGTGAAGTTAAAGTTATTTGATCCGTTTTTTACGACTAAGCCGATTGGTAAGGGGACGGGTTTGGGGCTTTCGATTAGTTATCAGATTGTTGTAGACAAACATAAGGGAATTTTACAATGTCACTCTACTCCTGGACAAGGAACGGAGTTTATTATTGAGATTCCGGTGCGACAAAATCGTGAAGTTGCAGTTAGTCATGAAATGAGTATCCGACTCAAAGCTCAAGCCCATTAAGAAGGCTTTCCGGCTTCCAGACGCGCCATGGCGCGTCTCTACATGGCTTCCAGACGCGCCATGGCGCGTCTCTACATGGCTTCCCCGGCTTCCTACCCCCACCACAATACTTATTCAGCAGACCCTAAGTCCGACTGCTGACCTGCTGAACTCGCCCTTTTAGCACCTCTTTATACAAGCTTTCTAATTGACTAATGTTCCCTCTTAGGGTGTACTTTTCCAGAACCCTAGCTCTAGCTTTTTGTCCTAGGAGGGTTGTCCATTCGGTATGATCCCGTAACAGGGGCAAAAGTGTATTCAATTGAGACGTGACCCGATGGGTATTGAGAATAATACCCGCGCCACCTTCTAAAACCTCACCATCCGCCCCCGCATCAGTGGCGACACAAGCCAGACCACAAGCCATGGCTTCGAGTAATGATAAGGAGAGTCCTTCTAATAACGACGGTAAAATGAACACATCTGCGGCTCGCAGAATGTCAATCCGCTGCTGTTCATCTGCCACAAATCCTAACCAGAGAATCCCATCGTATTTGTCATAAAAGGGTTTCAACGTGGACACCAAAGGTCCACTTCCGACAATCAAAAGCTTACAGTGAGCGCCCATTTCTGACTGTTTCCACGCCTTGAGTAAAGCCTCTACATTTTTCTCTGTAGCAATGCGACCTTGGTAAACAAATAAGCGTTGGGCATCAACTCGAACTTTCAAATTAGATGTGCCCGGAGCATATTTGTGCACATCAACCCCATTGGGAATGACAGCAAGTTTGTGGCGAGGAACTCCTAAACGCATCAGAAAATCCCGTTGCAGTTGAGAAAAGATAATTACCCGATCATAATGTGCCAAAAACGGAGCGTAGAGTTGATAGGCAAACAGTTGGGTACCTGATTTTAAATTGCGGCGTTTGCCATCAAAGGGGGGATGAAATGTGGCTACTAGGGGTAAATTCAAGTCTTCACAGATTTCTGGAAGCAGAAAATCTAGGGGAGACAAGGTGAGAGACGCATGGACTAAATCCGGGCGGAGTTGCTGTAAGGCTTGTTTGAGCACCTTACTGGCTTTGGGTGAGGGAATTGTATAAACCTGGGATTTGTACAAGCAAGGGAGGGACACCTCTTGACAGCCCGACCACAGGGAGTCTGCGGCGACTTCGTCTTGGGCAAAATGGAGGAAACTAACTTGGTATCCCCGGTCAAGTAAAGCGTTGGTAACTTCTCGACCGTAAGTGACATTTCCACAAAAGGGTGATTTTTTTCCGATCCAGGCGATATGCATTCAGGTTGAATCGTGAGTCTCTATTTGTCAGCGTTGGTTAACATCGCTGATCCTGTAACGGAAATATACCAGTTTAGGCACCCTCCCGCGATCGCAATTATGGCTAAACTGAATAAGACAGGGGCTAACCCGATCCAAGTTTCGGCTAAACCCGCTAAGGCTAAAGGCAGACTCAGGGCTATATTCACCCCATTATTTTGCAGTCCAAAGACCTTACCTCGCATCTCTTCAGGGGTTTCTGCTTGAATCGTGGTTTGCATGGGAATCCCCACCATCGCCCCACACATTCCCAACAAGGCGGTCATTCCTAACGCCATCCAGAGATTATGGGTAAACAGGGATAAACCCGCTAGCGCTACCGACATACCGATCGATCCATAGAGACTCAAGCGATTGTGAGTAAAATGCTGACCCCAATGTCCCAGAATCGCCGCACCACCAGCCATTCCAATGCCCCCCATTGCCAGCAAGAAGCCAAATTGTGAGGCTTTCATCCCCGGAAGGGTTTCCGCGAGTCGTACAGCTAATACGGCTAAGGCAGCGAAAATGGAGAATAAAATTACTAATTGAATCATGGCATTGCGGACGCGCCGTTGGCGTTTGAGGTAAAGCAATCCCTCCCAGATATCGGCAAAAACGTGAGGGGTTTCACCTTCAGTGGGTTCAGTATTTTCACCCGTTTTCAGCAGTAGCAGCAACAATCCCGCGATCGCATAAGCCCCACCGACGACGAATTCCTTGCCAAATTGCCAGTCAAGTCCCAGTTGCGCCACAAATTTATCGGTCAGGGCTAATAGGGGATCACCCACGGCAAATCCAATAATCAACGATGCCATCATTGTCGTGGTATAAAGGGAATTCGCCGAGAGCAAATTACGACGCTTGACAATCAACGGAATCACAGCTTGTTCGGCTGGGGCAAAAAACTGAGTTAAGGTGGAAACCAAAAATGTGATCATCAACAATCCGTAGAAGCCAACGGGCAAATTGTAGATGGGACTCCAATCGGTCGTCAGCCATAACACCGCCGGGACTGACCAAACCAAGACACCTCGCAGCAGATTCGTCGAGACGAGTACTGCCTTTTTCGACCAGCGATCGACGAACACCCCCGCCAAGGAACCAAACAGGATAGCCGGAATCGTAAAGGCAATCATTAACGCTGAAACCCAACCACTGATGCTGGTTCCCGCCGATTGAAAGTGGCTAGCAATCAAGGCAATCATCAACACCAGATAGATTTTATCGGCAAGCTGAGAAAAAACCTGACCACTCCACAAGGTTAAAAAATTACCATTTTTCAGAACAGGTACAAACCCTCGTTTTGCTGGTTCAGCAGGAGGTTCAGCTATTTTCGCCGGGACTTTCTCTGCTGGAGATGGCGGCTTGTGAGGTTCTCGATAATTGCGCTTAGTCACAGAAGATGACTTTTTTTGAGCAGGATGTTGGTTAACTCGTTTGGATTCAGATTCAGATAATCGCATTCTTTCTCATCAGTTGGCTGCTGTGGCTGATCAACCTCGATGGGTGAATCGTCCACAAAAAATAGTTTGATAAGTTTTTTAAGACACTACACTTTCTCTATCATCTCATGTGAACCACCCAGCGCTCACCTCTATTCAGGTATAGTTGGCGAGGTTGTAGGGGCGAGTCGCTGCACAACTATGGGTGTGAGAATTAACCTGTCTCAACTCGCCCTTGGCTCAAGATGCACGGATCAGATCATTCCCGATACCCTGTGGAGGGCGGGCGACCCGAGCAAATTAATGGCTCGGTGCTGTGAATTAGGGCTTGCTGCACAACTCCCAAACCTTTAGCTAACAAGGCTTTGAGTGGCATTGATATTTGCTCCTATTCAAGGAAAAAGGGTTCAAATAATAACCTATCGAAACGTGGGGGTTTGGGGGAGCTATAGAACCCCATCCTCAGCGGAACGAAGTGGAGTAGGGTGGGGATGCCTTCACTCCCCCAAGTAAAAAGCTAGTACTCGATGTGCTAGCTTTTTACAAGCCCTGCATCCTATGTTAGAATGTGTGACATAGATTTGAAGTCACCATGCTAGTATTCGAGGCAAAACTACGGGGAACAAGCGAGCAGTACGCCATCTTGGATGAGATGATTCGTACTGCTCGTTTTGTGCGTAATTCCTGCCTCCGCTACTGGATGGATAACATTGGGGTTAACAGGTACGACCTCAACAAGTATTGCCGGGTGCTTAGAGAACAATTTGAATGGTGCAAAAAGCTCTCAGCTCAGGCTTGTCAGGCTAGCGCTGAAAGAGCATGGAGTGCCATTGCCAGATTCTTTGATAACTGCAACAAGGTAGAGACGCGCCATGGCGCGTCTGTACCAGGCAAGAAAGGTTTTCCTAAATTTAAGAAACATCAAACCCATGGCTCAGTAGAGTACAAAGTTGATGGGTGGGTGTTATCGGACGATCGATTAACCATTACATTTAGGGACGGTTTCAAGGCTGGAGCTTTTAAAATGTGGGGAACTCGCGATTTGCATTTTTACCAAAAAGAGCAGATCAAGCGAGTTCGTGTTGTGCGTCGGGCTGATGGATATTATGTTCAGTTTTCCATCGAGAAGGTGCGAACCGAAAAGCACGAACCCACCAATCGAATGTTAGGGATAGATGTTGGTTTAAACCATTTCTACACTGACTCTGACGGCAACAAAGTAGAAAACCCAAGGTTTTTGAGGAAAGCTGAAAAAGCCTTAAAACGCGCACAAAAACGTGTTTCTCGTAGAACTAAGGGTTCCAAAAATCGCATCAAAGCCATTAAGAGGTTAGGTAGAACGCATCTCAAGGTATCAAGGCGGCGTAAAGACTTTGCAGTTAAGACGGCAAGGGCGCTTGTCCAGTCGGCAGACTTCGTAGCCATTGTAGACGCGCCAGCGGCTTGCCGAAGGCTAGACCTAAAAGTGCGGAATCTGGTGAAAAACCATCATTTAGCCAAATCAATATCTGACGCTAGTTGGACATTATTTAGGCAGTGGTTAGAGTATTTTGGGAAAGTGTTTGATGTGCCAGTGATTGCTGTCGCACCGCATTACACTTCTCAAAAGTGTTCTAACTGTGGACAAGAAGTTAAGAAAACCTTGTCTACGCGCACTCACAAATGTCCGCATTGCGGGTATGTTGACTGCCGTGACACGAATGCAGCCATCAACATTTTGATGAAAGCGTTACAAGGATTAGCACAACTACCGTCGGGCAGACGGAAAGTTACGCCTGGGGATGAGATGACCCGCTGCTTAGAAGAGGAAACTCCAAAAAGCAAGGTTGCTCGTAGAGCCAGGAAGACTCGTCAGTGATGATGGGAATCCCCACCCTCAGCAGATCCTTCGCAGGCTCAGGAGGGTGGGGAGGATGTCAAAATTCGGCAGACATCGTCAAAGCGTTTAATAACTCGGCTGAGCGAATAGAACGACCAAAGTGATACTGAGCATAATCCCGTAACATACGCTCAACTTTTACCCAAAGGGGAGCGATCGCGTCTCGTGACATCTGAGATAACTCAGCCGCCGCGAGCTGTTGTACAATCGTTAATTCAACCGCATTCAGCTTACAAGTCAACCGTGGCAGAGGGGATTGAGAAATACCATGGTTACGGCTAACTAGGGGATGGAACAGGTTCTCAGGTTGAGACACCTCTACCGCTAAACGATAGGTTCCACCTGCCTCCACACTAAACCCTACTTGCCAATTCGGATCAGTAACATCAGGCTGAATCGGGTGCTGAGTGATACAACACTGTTGCACTTGCGGCGCAATCCCCGCCAAAGCTAATAGGTGAAAAATACCATGGCAAAGGTGTGCCAAAATTAGGGACGATCCAGTGGGGCTACTGCTTAGGGGGGGTAACTGTTCCAACCGCCGCAGATGCTCATTGAACAAGGCGTACAGTTCGGCTTGGGGTTGCTCACTTAGAGCATGACACAATACTAATTCTGCCAGGTACTGACTTGCGGCAAGCTTTCCCAAATCCTTCGCCAATCCTGGATAAGATTCCAAGGTTTCAGCCTGAGTAATTTTATCCAGCGATCGCCCTTTGTAAATCAGTAACTCATTGACCACAAACAAACCCATTCTACCCGCCAATTTCGAGTTCTGCTTGCGCGAACCCGGCGCCACCACCCGAATTAATCCCCACTCGGGGGTCAAAATTGTGACTAACCGATCAGCTTCCCCGAGGGGCATACTTTTTAGGTTAATTCCAGTGGCGTTATAGGTTTTAGTCATTAGTCCTATGTCATTTCAAAACTCTCGGACTTAGTGAGGGCGGGTTTAGTTTTGTTAGTGGTTTGAGCCACCGCCTTATCGGTCAAACCCGCCCCTACATACTTAAAACTCATTCCTCGTCTTTCTCCTCAAGCTGTTGCAACAACTCTGGTCCGCGAGAGGTTCCTAATCGGGTTGCTCCGGCTATAACTAAATCTAACGCTTGTTCGATTGTGCGAATACCCCCCGACGCCTTAATTCCAATCTGTCCCTTTGTCAAGTCTTTCAAGAATTTTACATCCGATACCGTTGCGCCTCCATGCCAACCTGTACTGGTTTTGAGATATTGCGCCCCAGCATCAATGCAGATTTCGGCGGCGAGTTGTTTTTCATTATCGGTTAAAAGCGTTGTTTCCAAGATAGCTTTGACTGTTTGCCCTGTTTCCTCGCATATTTGGGCAATTTCTCGATAGATTGCATCGGTGTTCCCAGTTTTTAATGCCCCTAAATGAAGCACTACATCTAGTTCCGTTGCCCCATTTTCTACCGCTTCTTGGGCTTCGTAGAGTTTGGCGGCGGCTGTGGTTGCGCCACTGGGAAAGCCAATCACAGCACAGACTTTGGGGGATTTGTTGTGCAACAGTTCAGCCGCGAGTTTGACGTATACGGGATAGACACAGACTGTAGCAAAGGAAAATCGATCTGCCTCACGACAATATTTCTCCACTTGTTCGGGTGTCGCCGTGGGGGAGAGGAGGGCATGATCAATCAGGGGGGCAATATCGATATCGGGATAATCCATGGCGATCGCGTTTCTACTCTATAAAAATTAACACTTAAGACGAATGTCACGCTCTTTAAGGTTGGTGGGCATTGCCCACCCTACTGCATATCCAGGGTGTTGGCGCTCCCCAAATGCACGCTTTTCAATGCCATTCCCCTTAAGACATGACACCTAACACCTACTTCCGTGATGCCAACTCTTGAACAAAATCTTGATGATCCTGACTGGCTAATCCCTGCTGCAATACGTCTAAAACTTTGGCTAAATTTCCGGCTAATAACGCGGCTCTATCTAGCCACAATCCAGGAAAAACGACTGAACAAATTATCCCCTCGCTATTGGGTTCAATTTTAACGTAGTCTCCTGAGAGTAACCTAAACCAATCCAATTCACCGTTTTCAACTCGCCATACCAAATACTCTTGTACTCCATTGCGGCGATACACGTTGAGTTTTTGGTGCAAATCAATGGAAACACTACTAGCCGCAATTTCTACGATTAACTCAGGCGCACCTTCGATATAATCATCGTCGCTTATCGTTGATTGTCCACCTACTTTAATTCTCAGAATGGCATCCGGTTGAGGTTCGTTATCCAGATCCAGCCTAACTGTACAATTGTCGCCCAATTGCAGATTAGGAGTGAAACTTGTGTAGAAACCTAGCCACAGCATAATATGAGCATGGGGTTCGCCATGTTGGGTAATCCTCAGGGGAGATGCCATATAAACGATTCCTTCAATTAATTCGGCTTTTTTCAGATCAGGCATGGCTGAATAGCGATGCTCAAATTCAAAACGGTTGAGTTTGTCGCCGTTTTCTAAGCGGGCAATTGTTACTTGAGGAGAGAGTTTTGTCGATGTCATGGTCACCACTCGCGATCGCTGCCTTTATAGGACTTTATTATAAATGCTAGCCTGCTTGACCTCTACTTAAAAGAAGAGGATTGAATTTAAGGAAAATATTTTTTAATTTCTTCGTAAACGAAGAGGTCTTAGACCCAATTAATCAATTATCAATTATCAATTATTAATTATCCATTGATAAGCCATTCCGCCGGGGACGCTTATGGGCGTAGGGGTAACGTGATACGCAAAATGTGGGGAACTACTGAGGTGGGAGAGTTTCCATCTCTTGACGTAGTTGGTCAGCTTCTTCTAAAGTGGCTTCTGGATCTTCATCGGTTGAACGCTGCACATAATTGAGCTTAAATTCTTCCAACAAGTCAGAGAGTAACGACTGAAGTTCTAGCTGGGTTGCCTCATCCTGTAGTTCTTTGCGTAGGGCATACTTAAAATTATGACTCAGTTGGTCAAATAGTTCCCGCCCTTTGAGATCAGAGTAAGAGGTGGCTAAGACTTCATAAGTGGCTTGGGCTAAATAATTAGCCAGGTTTTCCGTAACCTCTTTCGGTAATGCTTTTATTCCCGGTACTTGTTGTAATCCAGTGTAAAAATCCGATTGTTGCAGCGCTCCTTTGAGACTATGATGCAACAATTCCTCTAAATCGGGCTGAACTTGAGGTAAGACTTTATAAATAGAGAGTTCTAAGAGTCGGTCGGTGATGGCATCGACTTTATTAATATCACTAACTTGGACGTAGGCTTCAGGTTGCAATATAGCACGCGCCATATCTCCTTTATCAACGGACTCTTTGGTTTGATTAATCAGTCGCACCATTAAAAACATGGATACCCTATCCGCCAAGTACGCCGCTGGTTCGTGGGTGACTTGTGCTAAAATACGCTCCATATTCACCAACCCCGATTGATGCGATCGCACGGATACTGGAATAATGCGTAACCAGCGCCAGGTGGGCAATAGCAGCAGCATGTCGTACCAGCGCCGCCAGAGAGCATCTCCCCAGGTCAACTTTTCTTGGCGTCGAGATATGAAGAAGGTACGCCCTAAAAGCTCAATCCCAAAAAAGGCGATAAAATAAAGGTCAATACGCCAGAAGTTATCCACGAGTTGACCATTTTCGTCGGTGGGTCTAAAATAATTGCTCTCTAGTAGCGGTCGAACTTCGCTGTCAAAGAATGAGAGAGCATTTTCCCAGCCTACTTGCGCCAGATACTCCTGTCTCCAAAATTGTGAAAAGGCTTGCTTCGCTGATTCAGTATTCAGATGATCCCGCATCCGCCGCTTGAGTTTAGCAAATGTACCAAACTTGTTGGCTGCCAAAAATGGGTTCTCTTCAATTAGCTCATTACTTTGTTGGCGCAACTCTTGCAAGACTGGCTCAATTGGCGGTGCTTGCAACAGTTGCTGGGAGAGTTGCACGGTTAAGGTGTCAACGGTTTTGAGGTAGCGTTGCGTATCTGGATGAGGCTCAATACTTTTAACCGGATCATAGACTGTAACGATCTTAGGAAATTCTCGCACATAAACATCCCGCAATGGAATATAGCTGAGATTGAATAACGCCAGCAGGATATTTGCCAATGCAATTAAAGCGGTGAGCTTATTCCACCAGTTCCGACCTCGATTTTTGTAGGAATCGGCATAGGTATCCTTCACGAGAGCTTGTTCTGCCATTTCCCCGTTGAATAATCACTGCAAACAAATCGGGGCAAGTAGGTTACCCCTATTTTAACTGAGCGTATCAGACGCTACAGAAAATTAGTTACCTCGCTAGATAGAAGACAGAACTGAATTATATCATTCAAGAGATAGATGCATCAGCCCGACGAATCACTCAATAATGAAAAAGGAATTAAACTTTTATAGTTGTATCCAGCCTTTTTGAGGCAAATCTTTGACGTTAACGAGGAATTCTTATGGCTACCCAACCCGAACAGCAACAGATAGTATTGTAAAGTTTCAATAAGAATATAGTCAGATGTAGTCATGTTGGGTAATATATAGACATGAAACTCTCAGACTATGCCAAAAAAGCAGGAATCAGTTATCGAACTGCCTGGAGGTGGTGGAAACAAGGAAACTTGA
>NZ_JAVJZI010000164.1:0-2645 GCF_040223135.1 Coleofasciculus sp. G3-WIS-01 | reverse complement strand
CAGAGAGCTGGTTACCAAAGAACCGTGCATCGCGCTGAACAATGCACCGCCGAATACGCCAGCCACACCGAGCATGTGGAACGGGTGCATCAGGATGTTGTGCTCAGCTTGGAACACGAACATGAAGTTGAAGGTTCCAGAGATGCCCAGAGGCATGCCATCGGAGAAAGAACCTTGACCGATGGGGTAGATGAGGAACACGGCGGTAGCAGCAGCTACAGGTGCGCTGTAAGCTACGCAAATCCAAGGACGCATACCTAAGCGGTAGGAAAGTTCCCACTCACGCCCCATGTAGCAGAAGACGCCAATCAGGAAATGGAAAACCACTAACTGATAAGGACCACCGTTGTAGAGCCACTCATCTAAGGAAGCAGCTTCCCAGATGGGGTAGAAGTGCAAGCCGATGGCGTTGGAGGAAGGTACAACAGCACCAGAGATGATGTTGTTGCCATAGAGTAAGCTTCCAGCAACAGGCTCACGGATTCCATCGATGTCCACGGGGGGAGCGGCGATGAAGGCGATGATGAAGCAGGTGGTAGCGGTTAAGAGAGTGGGGATCATCAGCACACCAAACCAGCCGATATACAGGCGGTTTTCGGTGGAAGTGACCCAATTACAGAACCGTTCCCACAAAGACGCGCTATCGCGACGTTGTACTGTGGTAGTCATAATTCGATTAGTGCTATTACTTCGTCAGCTATTGAAGCAAGGCAAAAATAATGCCTTATCTTTAATGGTATTCATCTTCATTGGGATTATCCAATGGTTTTATTAATCTATTGGATAAATTCTATTAATTTAACTTATCAATTAAAATTCAAAGTAGATATAAGGTAAACCGCCTTCAGGCGCCAACAACCACACCGTATAAAGGAACAGAGGCACTAATAGCAACTTCAGGGGCCAGTTGAGTTGTAACTTCAGACCCCGATGAATCCCATAAACACCCGCCATTAAAAGGGCGACGATGACCAACAGCAGTGTCAACTCAAAGCGTTGTAAGCCAAACGCAGTCAAATAAACATTTTCGGCAAACTGCACATCAGCAGGTTGACCCCAGAGGTTCTGGATGACAAAGCCGGCTTGTTTGAGATTGGGTAAGCGGAAGAAAATCCAGGACATGAACACCATCCATTGAGTAATTGCCCACGCCACTAGCACACCGAATCCGGTTTGCCACCATCCCTTTAACCAAACAAAGCGGTCCGATAGGGTTTGGGTTAAACGATGCACCACCAAAGCCAAACCGTGCAATCCTCCCCACACGACAAATCCCCAAGCCGCACCATGCCAAATGCCAATAATTAGCATGACAACAAACAAGTTCAGACAGGTTCGACCTAATCTTTTGCGTGACCCGCCTAAGGGAAAATAAAGATAGTTGCGAATCCAATCGCCTAACGTAATATGCCAGCGTCGCCAGAAATCTGCAATGCTGGTACTAAAGTAAGGAAAATTAAAGTTTTCTGGCAGGTTAAATCCCATTAGGATAGCACTCCCCCGGGCAATATCCACATAGCCGCTAAAATCCAGATACAGTTGTAAACCATAGGCAAAAATAGCCAGCCACAAATCACCACTACCTGCCCGTTCTACGCTGCCAAAACACAGATCAACAAAAATTCCGATCCGATCCGCTAAAAGTGCCTTTTTAACCGCACCACTGGCAATCAACCATAGCCCCTCACTCAGGCGGTCAAAACTGGGAAATTGGATATCTTTCAACTCGCTAGCAAACTGATGGTAGCGAGTAATGGGTCCTGAAATGAGTTTCGGGAAAAATAATTTGTAGGTAGCAAATTGTAAGCTTTGGCGCGTGGCAGGTGCCCCCCGATATACATCAATTAGATAGGCAATACATTCAAAAACAAAAAACGAAAGTCCCAAGGGAGCAATTAAGTGATCGCTAATCCAGCTTGCCCCCTCTCGCGCCACGGGTAAATTCAAGGGGGCGGAGATATTCGTCAGGATAAACGGAACATACTTGAAGCTGACTAAACAGAGAATATTTAATCCAATCCCCAGCCACAGGAGTTTCAAACGTCTCTGGTTCCAAAGTTCCTGTTCCATTAACCACTCTTCATTGGAGAGATGGTTATTGTTGAGATGCGACCCAGGTGATGTATTGACCGCAATTCTCTGCCCTAAGTAAAAATTGAGCCAAACTACGAATAAGAGCAGCGGAATGTATTGAATTTGTAAGCTGCTGTAAAAGAGTAAACTGGCAATTAGGAGTACCCATAATCGCCCTGATGAAGAACGCTGAGTCCAGTAAATCAGCAGGACACCCAGCAGAAAGAATCCATAAGTGATGGAAATAAATGCCATTTTCTAAAATAGGGAACAGAGAACAAGGGAGTAGAGACGTGCCAAGGCACCTCTAGAATCAGGGGGAGCAATGTAGAGAAGTGCCCAGGCACCTCTAGAAGCAGAGGCAGCAGGGGGAGTTAAATCAAAGTTCTACCTTATCGGTTCCCTTACAAAGGACGAATGACGTAGCTTGATTCTTTTCTGGAGAGAGTATGACAAATGACAAATTAAAAGACAACAGTACAAGTATAAAAAAGCACCCGATCGGGGAAGATGATGAAAAAAGGGGTTTAAATTGTACCACTATAAATAGCAAGATTCTATCGTAAAATAGT